>JAABRB010000013.1 GCA_011391185.1 Betaproteobacteria bacterium | reverse complement strand
CGCCTCGACCGGCTCCTTGGGGAGCGAGGAAAAGCCCGCGAGCAAGATGATGAAGGAGAAAGGCGTCCAGTTCCAGATCTCGAGCAGCATCACGGTGGTGAGCGCGAGGTCCGCGTGGGACAGCCACGGCACCTTGTGGTCGATCCCGGTCAACCGGCTGATGATGTCGTTCACCGGCCCGCTCTCGTACAGCAGCATCTCGGCCGTGTACGCCACGACGATCGGTACCGTCAGCATCGGGATGATGAACAGGATGTAGTAGAGGGCCTGCCCGCGGAACGGCCTGTGCATCAGGTAGGCGAGCCCGAAGCCGATCAGGAAGCAGCCGATCGTCGACCCCAGCGCGAACGCGAGCGAGCGCACGATCGACCAGCCGAAGCGCGGGTCGGTCAGGACCTCCTTGAAGATGTCGATCCCGACCCACTCCGCGTCCTGCCAGGAGCCCAGGTAGACCGACCACTGGTGGAACGAGAAGTAGAGCTGCAGCAGCAACACCGGGATCAGCACGCCCCCGAACAGCGCGATCAGCGGCGCGAGGATCGCCCACTTGAAGCGCTTGACGCCGCGCGCCCGCGAGACTTCGCGAGTCGCGGCGGGCACGGCAGGTCCGGGAACAGCAACGGCGCTGGACATGCGAGTGGACAGTCGTTTCCGCTCCTTTTCAAGGAGGGGTGGCTGCGAAGCAGCCGGGGTGGTTTGGCGAGCGCCGTGCACCACCCCGCCCGCTCCGCGGGCACCCCTCCTCGACGAGGAGGGGAGGTGCTCAGGACATCTTCGGCCGGTCGATCTTTGGCATGTTGTCCTTGTAGGTCGCCAGCTCTTCCTGCAGCTTC
The DNA here is from genome assembly GCA_011391185.1 of Betaproteobacteria bacterium. Next base: position 21,346 of record JAABRB010000013.1, on the reverse strand, counting down.
TTCACGCCGATCCGCTTGACGATCTTGGCCCACTCCTCCTCGACATTCGGCAGCACCTCGGATGCCTTGCGCTGGCCAACGTAGGCCTCGGAGAGGTGCTTGCCGAGCTGGTCCTGGAACTCGAGGTAGCCGGTGAGGTAGATCGGCGGGCAGGCGACCTGCAGGCATTGCTCGACGGCTTTCAGTCCGCCCGGGGTGTAGGCCTTGATGACCCCCGGGTCCGTCATGTTGCTCTTGTGCCAGGCGTCGTGGAAGGTGTTGACGTTGTCGCCGACGTACTGGTTCGCCGATTTCGCCGTCCCCCACCACAGCGCGAGATAGGCCGCCGCTTCCTTGCGCGGGCTGTACTTGTTGACCAGGATCGCGGCGATGGGCGAGGAGATCGTGCGCACGATGCTCTTGCCGCCGACGTTGGCGGCGGGCGGCGTGCCGTACAGCCACTTGCCCGCCGTCTTGGACTTCGCCGGGTTCTCGTTCAGCTTGACGATCCCGTCCCAGTACTGGCAGGAGACCGAGAGGCCGCCCGCGATCCGCGGGATCATCTGCGGCGTGCCCCAGCCGGGCGACTCGGGGTGCGCCACGGACTTCTCGCGCAGGTAGATCTCGAGCGCCCGGTTCCCCGCCGGCGTGTTCAGCGTCGGCTTCATGCCGTCGTCGAAGGGGAAGCCGCCGTGCGCGTAGAGATACAACAGGTACCACGTGACGCCGTTCGCGCGGTTGCGCAGGTTCGCGGAGCCGTAGAGATTCTTCGATGGATCATGGAAGAACTGCATGATGTTGAAGTCGTCGTCCCAGGTCTCCGGGAACTTGAGCGGCTTGCCGTGCTTGTCCGCGTAGCGCTTCTGCGCATCGGGATCCTCGAGCAGGTCCTTGCGCGTGTACTGGTTGTGGACGTTGCCGTCGGTCGGGACGCCGTAGGTCTGGCCCTTGTACGTGAAGAGCTTGGCGTAGTCGCCGACTGCGTCGATCTTGAAATTCGCCTTCTTCATGTAGGGGTCGAGCGGCTCGAGCAGACCCGCCGAGGCGAGCGACGGGATCATGCCGGCGTCGACGTGGAAGAAGTCGAAATTCGGGGAGCGCGAGAGGGCCTCGGCCATCGCGCGCTGCGGGATGTCGAAGATCGAGATGTCCTGGATGTTGCCGACGCCGATCCCGCTCGCCTTGCGGAAGTCCTCCATCGAAGGCTGCATCGGGATGTAGTAGTTCGACCAGATCATGCCGGTGACATCCGTCTTGCCGGCACTCTTCGCCGCTGCGACGATCCCGTCGTTCTCGGCCTGCGCAAAGGCCCTTGGCGCATAGGGCAGTGTGCTGAGCACGGTCATACCGACCCCGCCCTTGATGAATTCACGCCGGGAAAAACTAGAATTGGACATGTTCCCTCCTCCTGATTGGAGTACGTTCACCCTATCGAATCGCCCGCGACCGCGGACGAAATTTTCTCAGACGTTGGCGTCCGGATATTCGCGTTTCCGTGCATTTAGTCAGCCGCCCAATCCATTGTCAAGCAAAGGTCGAGTGCCCGTTCCGGCCAATTGCCCGCGCGTCGGACGACCGCGCCGCTGAGCGGGACGACCTCTGAACGGGCATTCGCGTCGCACTGTGCAATGCAGCAGATATGGTCCGCTTTCCGGGCACCTGCAGGTGCTCGCTACTTGCGTGACGGAATCACCGGCAGCATCACCCATGCGTCATGCTTCCCGCCCGTGTGCAGCGTCACTTTTCCATCGAAGATTCCAGGCGGACGGTCGCGCGCATCGTTGTGCATGAACGGTCCCACGCCCGTGAACTCGTTCTTCATGTTCGAGAGCTTGCCGCCGGAGCCCCCCGGATACACGTAGTCCTTGCCGCGCACCGTGAGCGCGATGCGGTAGCCGGCCGGCACGACGATGCAGGTCGGCCAGATCTCGATGTCGAGCTCGTAGACAGTGCCCGGCTTGAGTGGCTGCTTCTGGTCGTGCGTGTGGTACGGGCGGTAGGGAAGCGAGCGCTTCGTGTCGAGCTTGCGGTGCGACGCGCGGAGCCAGCCCTGGGCGATCGGCGTATGCGGGTCAAGCGCCCCCTGGAACACCACTTCCTTCATGTTCGGATCGAAAACGCGCAGAACCAGGAAGAGGTCGGCGTCCACCGTCGAGGAGGAAACGAACAGCTTCGCGGCGATCGGCCCGGTGAGCTCGGTCTCCTGCTCGAGGGGCGGAATCAGGAACATCGCGCCGTCGCCCAGGCCCCGGTAGCTGACGGTTGCCGACGTCTTGACGGGCGACCGGCTCAACGACTGGTCGCGCGCGTCCAGATGCAGCTTGGTCCATTGGGTGCGGGCGAGCGGCCACTCGTTCTCGGCGCGCGGCACGAATTTCTCGCCTGGATGGCGCACCTGCAGGGACACCCGCGGCTGCTTGTCCCAGCCCGTCTTCTCGCCCTTCAGAAAGTGACCGAAGAATTTTTTCTGCAGGCCGACACCGTAGTCCGTGTAGAAATGCGTCCAGTGCTCGATGCCGTGCATCTCGAGCCATTTGTGCTTCGCCGCGGCGTTCACGAATCCTTCGATATTGCCGCGCGGATGCAACCCCTGACCGCCCCAGTTGCCCGCGGAGAAGAGCGGCGTCTTGACCTTTGACCAGTCCGGCGAGCGCGCTTTCCAGAACTTGTCGTCGAGCGCGTGTGCGAGCGCCTCGCCACCGAAGTCGAAGCGGTTCGCGCCCAGCTCCTCATCGGTGAGCGTCGGCGGTCCGGCCACCCAGTCGCCGGTCATCGGGCTGCGGAACCCGCGGGTGCCGAGACCGTGCTGCACGCTCTTCACCTGCATGTCGTACCAGTTGGCAATGAACGTGGTCAGGATGCCGCCGTGATGACTCAGATCGCGGTAGAAATCGGCCGCGCCTTCCCAGATGCACATTGCCGCAAGGTGCTTGGGCGCGAGACACGCGACCTGCCATTGGTTCATCGCGTAGTACGAGATCCCGTTCAGGCCGACCTTGCCGTTCGACCACGACTGCACCCCCGCCCAGTCGATGCAGATGGCGAAGTCCTTCGCTTCGCGCGGGCTCCACAGCTCGACGTAGCCCGGCGAGCGCCCGCAGCCGCGCGAATCGACCCGCACGCAGACATAGCCGTCGGGCACCCATTTCTCCGGGTCGATGACTTCCCACGCCTGATACTTGTTGGTCGAGCCGGCCGGCACGTCGGGGTGCTGCTCGGCCATGCGGTCCCAGCACGTCTTGTAGAGCTGCTCGAAGTGCAGATACTTGGCGTAGGGCCCGTAGCTGATGATGACCGGGTACCTCCCGGCCTTGATCGGCCGGTAGACATCCGCGCGCAGCACGATGCCGTCCTCCATCCGGATCGGCACGTCCCAGTCGATCGTCATGCCGTCGCGGGTCTCGGTCACGTATCCTGCCTCGCTCTTGACCGGACTCCTTTTTTTCGCGGATGCGCTCATGAAACGTGTCCTCTCCTTTTCGGATCCGCGCTGCGGCGGAAATCGGTAACACACGATGCAGGTTCAGCGTGCATTCTGCAACCGGCATTCGGCCATGGCAACGGACTCGTCCCACTCTTTTGCTGGTGCACCGCACCACAACCAGTCCGCGCCGGCCCCGGTTAATGATCGACCGATCAGTTAACATCCAGCCGACGCCGCGCATTCCGGCGCGCGCCACGCCAAGCAAGAGAGGGGATACCCACATGCTTTTTACCTGTCCCGGGGCCGCCGCCCGCGGAGGCGTTTCGCGCACCGCGCCGGGTGCCCGCCGGCACTTCTGCATCGACATCCACTGCCACGTGGTCAATCCGGCGGTGGACGAGATGGTGAAACATGTTTTCTCGCCGGAGCGCGAGCCGGCAATGAAATTCGCCAATTCGCTCACCCGCGAGACCAACCGCAAGCAGCACGAGAACATCTGGGCGTGCCTGACGACCGTCGAGCAGCGCCTGCGCGACATGGACAAGATGGGCGTGGACGTGCAGGCGATCTCCAGCTCGCCGGCCCAGTTCATGTACTGGCTCGAACCCGAGCTCGGCTCGAAGACCGCGCGCGCCGTCAACGAGAACCTTGCGTCGATCGTCACGCGGCATTCGGACCGGTTCGTCGCGCTTGCCAACGTCCCCCTGCAGTCCGCCGACGCGGCCACCGACGAGCTCGAGTACTGCATCAAGCGGCTCGGATTCTGCGGCGTCGAGATCGGCACCAACATTGCGGGTCGCGAAGTCTCGCGCGGTCTCGACAAATTCTGGGCGAAAGTGCAGGAGCTCGGTGTAATGGTGTTCATGCACCCGAACGGCTTCACGGGCGCGGAGCGGCTTTCGGACCATTACTTCAACAACGTGATCGGCAATCCCCTGGACACCACGGTCGCAGTCGGCCACCTGGTATTCGACGGGATCCTCGAGCGCTTTCCGAAGCTGAAGATCGTCACCGCGCACGGCGGCGGCTACATCGGGCACTACCCGGCCCGCATGGATCACGTCTGGGGGGCCCGCGTCGATGCGCGCACCCAGCTGAAGAAGAAGCCGCGCCAGTCGCTCGGCAAGCTCTATTTCGATACCATCGTCTTCGATCACGATCAGCTGCGCCATCTCGTGAACCAGTGGGGCGCCGATCACATCCTGGTGGGCACCGACTATCCGTACGACATGGGATGGTACGACCCGAATGGCTTCGTTGACGGCTGCGGATTCCTGAAGGACGCCGATCGCGCGGCAATAAAGGGGCTCAACGCGGCGAAGCTGCTGGGGATCACGAGCCGCCTGAAATCCATGGGGATTCGGCCGACTGCCGCCGCGGCCGCAAGCAAGCCGCGCGGCAAGCCGAAACGCGCGCGACGCTGACCACCCCGATCCGTCCAACCTGAGCTGCCTGTACCACAGTGGGAATCAGGATCGAAAATACGTTCGCCGTGCCGGCATCGATCGACACGGCATGGAAGACGCTCGTCGATGTACCGCGCGTCGTCCCTTGCATGCCGGGGACGGAGCTCACCGAGGTCCTCGACGAGCGCCGGTTTCGCGCGGCGGCACGACTGCGTGTCGGTCCGATCGAACTGCTTTTCAAGGGTGAAGGCGAGCTGTACGACGTCGACGCCGCAAGCCATACGGCCAGGTTGCGCGCGAAGGGCAGCGACACAAAAGGCCGCGGCGCCTTCCAGACGCAGATGAATTTCACGCTGGCGGCGCAAGGTGCCGACACACTCGTGCAGGTGGAGAGCGATCTGACCCTGTCCGGATCGGTCGCGCAGCACGCGCGCGGCGCGGGCCTCGTAAAGGAGATGGCGCGGCAGCTCTCCGGGCAGTTCGCGAAGAATCTGGCCGGAGTGATCGCCGCGGGAAGCCCCCGTGAACCTTCCTCGCCGGGGTCACCCGTAGCATCGCCCCCTTCTTCGCCGCAGGCTGCGGCCGCGGTATCCGGCTTCGCGCTCCTCTTCGCGGCTATCCGGGCGCTGTTGCGCCGCTGGTTCGGCGGACGATCCTGAGAATCCGCGTAGAGTAGTCCGCGTGAAACCCGCTCCGTTCAAATATCACGATCCGCGAACCGTAGAGGATCTCGTCGGGCTCCTCGCGACGCTCGAGAACAAGAAGCTCCTCGCCGGTGGCCAGTCGCTCGGACCGATGCTCAACTTCCGCTACGTGATGCCGGATCACCTGATCGACCTCAACCGCATTCCGGAGCTCGCCTACGTTCGCGCGGGAACCGACACCCTCGAGATCGGCGCAATGACTCGCCAGCGTGCGCTCGAGCGCGACGCGGATGTCCGGCGCACCTGCCCGGTGTTGGTGGAGGCGCTGCACTCGGTCGGCCACTTCGCGACCCGCAACCGGGGCACGATCGGCGGCAGTCTTTCGCATCTCGACCCGGCGGCGGAGCTGCCCGGGGTGTGCTTGCTCCACGACGCCGCATTGACGGTGTCCGGTCCGCAAGGCACCCGCCAGGTCGCAATGGCCGACTGGGGTGTGTCGTTCATGACGCCCGACCTGTCATCCGACGAGGTGCTCACCGGCATCGCGCTCAAAACCTGGCGCGAGCCGCATGGACATGCATTCGTCGAGCTGGCACGGCGGCAGGGCGATTTCGCCATGGCAGGCGTCGGCTGCCTGGTCGCGCTCGACGCAAGCGGCAAGGCACGTCGTGTGGCGCTTGCGCTCATCGGCGTGACCAGCACGCCGATGCGTCTCTCCGCCGCGGAACAGGCACTGACGGGAACGGATCTGGCGGACGAGGCGATCCGCGCAGCGGCCGCGGAAATCGAGAAGCTCGAGGCTCTGGAGGACGCTCATGCGAGCGCCGCCTACCGCAAGCGCATCGCCGGAGTGCTGCTCGGGCGGGCCATCAAGCGGGCCGTCGCGCGCGCCCGGAGCGAGGAGCCCCGGCAATGACCGACCGGCGAACAATCGAGGTGACGGTCAATGGCGTGCGCCACACGCATGAGGTGGAGACACGGCGCACGTTGGCGGACTTCCTGCGCCACGAGCTCGGTCTCACCGGGACCCACCTCGGGTGCGAGCATGGCGTGTGCGGCGCCTGCACCATCCATCTCGACGGTGAAGCGGTGCGCTCGTGCATCCTCTTCGCGGTGCAGGCGGACGGGTGCGAGGTCGCCACCGTCGAGGGCCTCGCAAAATCCGACGGTACACTGCATCCCGTCCAGCAGGCGTTCCGCGACCACCATGGGCTGCAGTGTGGCTTCTGCACACCGGGCATGCAGATGACCGTCACGGCGTTCCTCGCCGAGAACCCCGCCCCGACGGAGCGGGAGGTGCGCGAGGCGATTTCCGGCAACCTCTGCCGCTGCACGGGCTACCAGGGCATCGTCGCCGCCGCGCTCGACGCCGCACAAAAGCTGAAAGCGACATGAGATGACGTCGAAAGAATCCGTGCGCGCGCACAAGGGGATATGCAAGGGCAGGTGGGAAGGGAAGGGTCCCACCCCTTCCCTGGCCCCTTGTTCCGATTGGGGGATATACAAGGGGATCTCTCCCCTTGTTCGTGCGACCAGGGTATGGTTCGCGCACTCCACGGGCCGTGCAAAACCGGTAGCGTGCGCGGCGCCGAGGAGCTACTAGGTGGGTGCGCGGAACGTCGGTGCGGTGGTCAAGCGGCTCGAGGACCCGCGCTTCGTCACCGGCAAGGGCCGCTACACGGACGACATCGTCCTGCCAGGGATGCTCGAGATGGCGTTCGTGCGTTCGTCCGAGGCGCATGCGGCGATCAAGTCGATCGACGCTTCCGCCGCCCTGGCAATTTCCGGGGTCCTGGCCGTGTGGACGCTCGCCGATCTTGGAGCGATCGCCCGGAAGCCGATGGTGCAGACCTATCCCAGCCCCGCGATCAAGCAGAACATCACGCAGCATCCGCTCGCCCGGGACGAGGTGTGCTACGTCGGCGAGGCGATCGCGGTCGTCGTCGCCGAGAATCGCTATATTGCCGAGGACGCGGCCCAACTCGTGATGGTGGACCTCGAGTCGCTCCCGCACGCGATCGACGCGCGCGATGCGGCGCGGGCCGACGCGAACCCGGTGCATCGCGGCGGACAAAGCAACATCGCGGCCACTGTCGCCTGGAAGTTCGGCGACGCGCCGGCGGCCATCGCCCGCGCACCGCACGTGTTCCGGGAATCCTATTTCCAGCACCGCGGCGCGCCGCATTCGATCGAAGGACGCGGTGTCATCGCGCAGTACGAGGCCGCGTCAGACCAGCTCACGCTCTGGAGCTCGACCCAGTCGCCGTTCCTCGTCCGCCGCTATCTCGCGCAGTTCCTGGAGCGCGAGGAGGCGGGCATCCGGGTCATCGCACCGGATGTCGGCGGCGGATTCGGACCCAAGGCCGGCCACTATCCCGAGGAGCTGGTCGCCGCGCTGGTGGCGATGAAGCTCGGCCGCCCCGTGAAATGGATCGAGGATCGCCGCGAGCATTTCCTGACCACGACCCAGCAGCGCGACCAGTGGTGGGACGTCGAAGTGGCGTGCGAGCCGAACGGCAAGGTGCTCGCGCTCTGCGCCAAGTGCATTCATGACAATGGTGCCTACCTGCCCTATGGCCTGCTGCTACCGATGACCTCCATCGTGCCGTTTCCGGGCCCCTACGCGATCCCGTCGGTGGAGGTGTCCCTCGACGTCGTCTTCACGAACGCCGTGCCGACCTCGCCGATCCGGGGCGCAGGGCGCCCATGTGCCGCGTTCATCCTGGAGCGCACGATGGATACCGTCGCGCGCAACCTCGGGATCGATCGCGCCGCCGTGCGGCGGATCAATTTCGTGCGCAAGGATCAATTTCCGTACGAGACCGGCGGGCGCCTTCCGACCGGGGTCACGATTCAGTACGACTCGGGCGATTACGCGGCCTGCCTGGACATGGTCATGAAGTCTTCGGCGTACCCGGAGTTCGAGACCCGGCGCAAGCAGGCCGCTCGGTCCGGCCGGTGGATCGGTCTCGGCATCGCAAGCTACAACGAGGACACCGGCCTGCCGCCCTACGAGGGCGCGACCGTGAAAGTGCTGCCGAGCGGCCGCATCGCGGTCGAGCTCGGCTCCTGCTCACAGGGTCAGGGACTCGAAACCATCGTCGCGCAGATCGCCGCCGACCAGTTCGACGTCGACCCCCAGGATGTCATCGTGAGGACCGGCGACACGGCGATCACGGCAATCGCACTCTCGACCGTCGGCAGCCGCGTGGCGTCGACCGCCGGACCGAGCGTCCACCTCGCCGCGATCCAGGTGCGCGAAAAGGCGATCCGCCTCGCCGCGCAGCAACTTGAGGCTGCCGAGCAGGATCTCGAGATCACGCGCGGCGCGGTCAACATCAAGGGCGTGACGGATCGCAAGGTGCTGCTCGGGGATCTCGCCAAGCGGCTGGTCTCGAACGTCAACGTCCCGCTGCCGAACGGATTCACGCCCGGGCTCGAGGCGACCGCGTATCACACCCCGCAGCGGCCGGTGTACGCCAACGGTTCGAACGTCGCCGAGGTCGAAGTCGACATCGAGACCGGCATGGTGACGCTGCTCGACTACCGGGTTGCGCACGACTGCGGCACGCTCATCAACCCGATGCTCGTAGAGGGGCAGATCGTGGGCGGTGTCGTGCACGGCATCGGCAATGCGCTCTTCGAGCGCATGTTGTACGACCCCGACAGCGGCCAGCCGGTCACCACGAATTTCGGCGACTACCTGTTGCCGATCGCGACGGAGATGCCGCCGATCCGGGTGGCGCACATGGAATCGCCCTCGCCCGCCAACCCGCTCGGTGTCAAGGGCGCCGGCGAAGGCGGCACGATCCCGGGCATCGCCTGCATCGTCTCGGCGGTCGAGGACGCGTTGAAGCCGCTGGGCGTGAAGCTGAACGAGTATCCGCTCTCTCCCGAGCGGCTGCTCCAATTGATCGACGAAAAGCGGAGCACAAAATGAAAATAGGAATACCAGGGACCGGCCGGATGGGTGCCGCGATTGCCGAGCGTTTGCTTTCGGTCGGGCATCAGGTCACGGTCTGGAACCGCAGCCCCGACAAGGCCAAAGCGCTCGTCGGAAAGGGTGCGAAGCTCGCCGCGACGCCCGCCGCCCTCGCAGGAGAATCGGACGTGATCATCACCATCCTGAGTGATGGCGCCGCGATCGATGCAACCTACCGCGGTCCGCAGGGCCTGCTCTCCGGCGACTGCAAGGGCAAGCTCTTCATCGAGATGAGCACGGTTCGGCCGGAGGTCGAACGCACGCTTGCCGCCGACGTCGTGGCAAAGGGCGCCCGCATGATCGATTGCCCGGTCGGCGGCACCATCACGCCCGCCCGCGAAGGCAAGCTGTTCGGGTTCGTCGGTGGTGACGCTGAAGACGTCGCGCGAGGAAAGCCCGTGCTCGAGCAGATGTGCCGTCGCCACGAGCACGTCGGTGCCGTCGGCGCCGGGGCCGCGATGAAGCTCGCCATCAACCTGCCGCTCCTCGTCTGGTACCAGGCCTGCGGTGAGGCGCTCGCGATCGCCTCGCAGACCGGGGTGGACCCGACCCGCCTGATGGACATCTTCTCCGACACATCGGGCGCGCCGACCATGCTCAAGAACCGCGCGCCGCAAATCGCCGAAGTGCTGAAGGGTGGCGAGCCGAAAGGCGTGACGATAAACGTGGATCTCGTCTGCAAGGATCTGCGCACCATGCTCGAGGAAGCGCGCGCGCTCGGCACGGACCTGCCGATCGTGGCAACCGCGCTCGAGGTCTACACGCGTGCGTCGCGCGACGGCTGGGGCGCGCGCGATGTCTCGGTACTGCCCAGTTACTGGCCCAAACACGGAAAAGGATAACGTATGCAACTCTATGGCTTCTGGCGCTCGCTCGCCGCATTCCGCGTGCGCGCCGCGCTCAACCTCAAGGGGGTCCCTTTCGAGGAGACCAGCGTCGATCTCACCAAAGGCGAACAGTTCGCTGACGGCTACAAGTCGATGAATCCGCAAAGCGTCCTGCCGACGCTGATCGACGGTGACGGCCCGCCGCTCTTCCAGTCGATGGCGATCCTCGAGTACATCGACGAGACGCACCCGCAGCCGCCGCTGCTGCCGACGGCCCCGCGGGACCGCGCGCGCGTGCGTGCGCTCGCGCTCATCATCGTGGCCGACGCCCACCCGCTCGTCGTTCCGCGGATCCGGAATTTTCTGGGCAAGGCTTACAACGTCGACGAGCGCACGCGCGAGGACTGGTGCCGGCACTGGATCGTGCAGGCGTGCAACACGCTGGAAACGAATCTCGCTTCGGATCCACGGACCGGCAGGTTCTGCCACGGCGACACACCCACCCTGGCGGACATCTGCCTCGTCGGCCACATGGCGGGCGCGAAGCTGTTCGAGGTCGACGTCAAGCCGTATCCGACCTTCAACCGCATCAACGATGCCTGCATGAAGATCGAAGCGATCGCGCACGCGCATCCGCTCAACCAGCCCGGCGCGCCGAAGCGCGCCGCCTGAGGAGCACCAGGCGTCGCTAAGCGGCGAACGCGATCGCGTGCCCGACGAGCGCGTCGGGTTTCTGCACCTGCGGGCAGTGCCCGCACTCGGGAATCTCCTCGTAGCGCGCGCCGGCGATACCCGTCGCAAGCTCACGCGCGATCTGCGGCGGAGTGGTCTGGTCGAGGGCGCCGCACAGGACGAGCGTTGGATTGCGGATCTTTCCGAGCACGGGGCCAAGGTCCAGTTCGGTGAGCGCAAGGGCGGCGCGCCCGAACGCCCCGGGCTCGGCCGCACGCAGCAGCGCTTCCTTGCGCTCCGCCACGATCCCGGGATTGGCCGCGATGTAGTCCTCGGGAAACATGCGGCGGATCGCGATATCGAGGGCGCCCTGCATGCCGTCGGCTGCGACGCGCGCGGCCAACCCGCGCAGCGGTTCCTTCGCCGCCGCCGGAAATCCGGGCAGCGCATCGGCGACGATCAGCTTGCCGAAGAGCGCGCCATGCCGCACGGCGAGCGCCGTGGCGACAAAGCCGCCAAAGCCGTTCCCGAGAACCGTGGTGGATGGCGGCAGGCCGAGCGCGTGGATCAGCTCGGCAACCCAGTCCGCGTAGTCCTCCATCCTCAAGGGCTCGGGCAACGGCGCAGTGCCGCCATAGCCGGGCAGGTCCGGCACCGTGACGCGAAACCGCGCGGCCAGCGCCGGCAGCACGCGATCGAACGACGACCGCTCGGCAAGCAGCGAGTGGACCAGCAGCAGATCCGGACCTTTGCCGGTCTGCACGACGGTCGCGGGCCGGCCGGCGACGGTGATCTCGCGTGATCCGGTCATTGCCGATCGGCCTCCATCAGCGATACAGGCTTCAGCCCACAACCTTCTCGGATGCACGCACCGCCGCGCGCTGCGCGGGCGCCCCGGCGCGCATCTTCTCGAACAGTTGATCGTTCGTGACGACCCAGCCGAGACAGCGGGCGACGTTCTGCAGCCCCAGCACGTGGAGGTCGTCGCCGTACATGCTGCCGACGCAATCCGAGAGCAGGACGACGCGGAAATCGTTGTTGAACGCGGTGAACGACGTATTGAGCACGCACGTGTTGGTATTGATCCCCATCATGCACACCGTCTTCACGCCCAGCGTCTCGAGCAGCGCCTTGAGGTCGGTGCCGTAGAAGCAGTCGAGGCGCTTCTTGTTGTCGATCACGTAGTCGGTCGGCGCCAGGAGCTCCGGGATGATCTGCGTCCCCGGCGAGCCCTCGAGGTTGTGGCCGTTCACCGTGCTGCGGCGGCCCGGCGTGAGCCGATCCTCCTCGCTCACGAGCTCGTGCAGCGCGCGCCAGAATGGCTGCGTCATTCCCTCGCTGCCGAGGCCGGGAATCTTCCGGTAAACCAGGATCACGTGGATCACCGGGACGCCCTGCAACCGCACGAAATCGAGCGCACGCTTTGCGTTGCCGATCACGCGCTTGGCGTCCTCCGGCTTCGTCGGCATGGTCGCGACGCCCATGTCCAGATGGCCGCGATGCATGTCGATCGCGATGATCGCAGTCTCCTTCGGGTCGACGACGAGACCTTCGTAGAGTTTTTCGACCATCGTGGAGCGGTCGAGGATTTCGATGCTTGCCATGGCGATGTTTCCTCCGGGTGAGGTGGGATCACGCGGCGCGCGGCCGTATCCGGGCGAGCCAGTTTGCGACGAGCTCGGTGACGGCCGCCTCGCGACCGACGTAGAAGTGGCCACAGTTTCGCACGATCTCGACCTCGCAGGGGCCACCCGCCCGGCGCTGGAAATCCGCCGTAGGGTAGAGATCGTCAGGTTCCTCGTCACCGCGGAGATACAGGACCGGGCAGGCGACCCGCGGTGCCAGCTCGAGAATATCCGGGAGCTCGGTAAGGTAATCGAGGAAGCTCTCGGCGGTAATGACGTACCACCACCCCGGCAAAGGCATCAGCTCGCGGCCGCGTCCGGCGGCGACGAGCTCGCGGGCCCGGGCGGTGACCTCCTCGATCCGGTCGCCGGCGATCAGTCCCTTGCTGCTCGCGCGGGCAACGAGACCCTTGCCGCCGCAATGCGCGGAAAGCAGCACCAGCGCAGGCGTTTCCGGATGGTCGACCACGTGCTGCACCGCGAGCATGCCGCCATTCGAGTGTCCGATCACCACCGGGCGCGGAAAACCCTTCTCAGCCAGCCATTCCGCGGCCAGACGATTATCCGCGATTGCCTCGCGTGTGAGCTGAAATGCCGCGCCTTCGGCGGCCCGGCTGTCGCGAATGCCAAGGATGTCGTGCCCGCGCCGGTTGAATGCGAGACAGGCAAACCCGAGGTGCGTCAAGGCCGGTGGAAGGAACCGCGGTGCCCCGACATAGAAATTCATGGTATTGCCATGAAACAGCAGTACCGCCCCGGCCGGCGACTCGCCTTCGGGCTCGTAGAACACGCCCTCGAGCGGCGTGGTGTCCGTGGGAATGGTGACCAGCGTGGCGCGCATTGATCAGTCGATCAATAATGGGTTTCAAAAGGGCGAGCTGCCGAACGCGCATTCTAGCTCTGAAGCCCAACGGAGTTGACACGAATTCCTGCACGGCCGAGACTCGGCGCTTCCCCGGAAATTTCGCATGTCAGGAGGCACGGCCATGATCAACGCGGCAATCGTGGGACTCGGATGGTGGGGCAAGACCCTCGTCAATTCGGTGCAGGGCAAGAGCGACCTGATCCGCTTCGCCGCGGCGCATACGCGCACGCGCTCCAAGGTCGAGGACTTCTGCCGCGAGAAAGGCATCACCTTCCAGGAGGACCTGCAGGCCATCCTGCGCGATCCGGCGATCGACGCGGTCGTGTACGCCGCGCAACACTCGGATCGCAGCAATCAGGTCCAGACGACCGCTGCAGCGGGCAAGCACGTGTTCGTCGAGAAGCCCTTCGCGCTCGACCTGAAAGCCTGCGATGCCGCGCTTGCCGCGGTCAAGCAAGCCGGTGTCGTCCTCGGCGTCGGCTACAACCGCCGCTTTCCGCCGGCGGTCGTCGAGCTTCGCGCGAGGATCAAGGACGGACGCCTTGGCACGATCGTCGGTGCCACCGGCGAGGCGAACGCGCCCGGTGGGCTCGCCCTTGCGAAGGACTTCTGGCGCGCCGATCCCGCCCAGGCCCCGGCGGGACCGCTTACCGGCCTCGGCGTGCACGTACTCGACACGTTCGTCGATTACCTGGGTCCGGTCGACGAGGTGTACTGCATCGGGACGCGGCGCGCATCACCGAACATCGACGATGCTTTGAGCGTGCAGATGACCATGAAGACCGGGGTGCCGGCGAGCTTCTTCTGCTCGCTCGCGACCGCGGTGAGCTACCGCATCGCGGTCTTCGGCACGTACGGCTACGGCGAAGTCCTGCGCCCGAACTTCGACACCTTCCAGTTCATCCCCTCGGCCGGCATGCCGACGCAGGGGCAGTTCAAGCCCTCCGAGCCGGAGCTCGTCGTCACGAAGGACTTCGACTCGGTCAAGGCGGAGCTCGAAGCGTTCGCGACCGCGATTCGCGACCAGCAGCCGCATCCGATCTCGCATGACGAGATCCGGCAGGTCACCGCAGCGTTCGAGGCGATCGTCGAATCGACCGCGACCCGCAAGCCGGTCAAGGTGCGCTGACCGGATCGCCGCGATGGCGCAAATCGACATCGTCAGCGCGGGGACCTGCCCGTTCGCGCAGCGCACGCGCATGGTGCTGCTGGAAAAGGGCATTGACTTTACACTCACGGAAATCGATCTCGACGCCAAGCCGGCCTGGTTTCTGGAGATTTCGCCGTATGCGAAGGTGCCGGTGATTCGTCACGGCGACGCGGTCCTCTGGGAATCCGCGGTCATCAACGAGTACCTCGAGGAGGTCTTTCCCGAGCCCGCACTGCTGCCCCGCGATCCCGTACGGCGGGCGCAGGCGCGCGTCTGGATCGATTTCGCGAACACCCGCATGGTGCCGCACGTCTACAAAATAATGCTGCGCCAGGACAACGCGGGGCAGGACCTGCATCGACGCAGGCTGACCGAGGCGGTGCTCGCCATGGAGCAGGGGCTGCGCGATCTCTCCGCGGGCCCGTATTGGCTCGGCGAGCAACCGTGCCTCGTGGACTTTACGTTCCTGCCGCACGTGCAGCGCTTCGTGGCACTCGAGCACTACCGGGGCTTCAAGATCCCGGCGACCTGTGATCGGCTCCTGAGTTGGCGCGCGGCGATGTTCACCCGCCCTTCCGTACAGGCCACGCGGCCGTCCGATGCGCTCCTCATCAGGAACTGGGCCAAGTACGCCCACGACACCGGCATCGGCGTCACCGCGCAGGAAATGCGCGCGAGCTGAGCCACTCTCACCTGGGGCAGAACACGCATGGCGATCAAGCCAACTGGGCAGAAGAAGAGCGCTACTCGCGACCGGAGGATACGCGTCCGCACGATCGATACGCACGCCCACTGGTACCCGGCCGAGTGGCTCAAGCTCTTCGAGCGCGACGGCGCTGCCGAGGGCGCGCGGCTCGAGCGCAAGGGCAGCCGCTACGTCATTCACACGGAGCGGATCACGAACGCCTTCGACGAGGAATTCGTCGACCTCGGCCTGCGCATCGCGGGCATGGACCGCCAGGGCGTCGACGTGCACGCGCTCTCGCTCACCACGCCGATGGTCAACTGGGCCTCGCCGGGATTCGGTCTCGCGCTCGCACAGGCCTACAACGATGCCGCTGCGGCCGCGCACGCCCGGCATCCGGATCGGTTCATCGGTCTCGCCATCGTGCCGATGCAAGCCACCGAGCTCGCAGTCCGGGAGCTGGACCGCGCCGCGAAGCTGCCCGGCATCCGCGGCATGTACCTCGCCACCAACATCAACGGCACCGAGCTGGACGAGAAGCGCTACTGGGACGTGTATGCGAAAGCGGAAGAGCTCGGCCTGCCGATCTTCCTGCACCCGGTCGACACGATCGGGCGCGAGCGCACCACGCGCTACCATCTGAAGAACCTGCTCGGCAATCCTTACGATACCGGCGTCGCGGCCGCCAGCCTCATCTTCGGCGGCGTGCTCGATGAATTCCCGAAGCTCGAGGTGAATCTTCCGCACGCGGGCGGCGCGTTTCCCGGACTGATCGGCCGCCTGGACCACGGCACGAAGGTGCGTCCGGAACTCAAGCACATGTTGCGCCTGCCGAGCGAGTACCTCAAGCGCTTCACCTACGACACCATCGGCCACAGCGACCGGATCAATCTCGATCTCATCCGGCTCGTCGGCGCCGACCGGGTGCTGCTCGGAAGCGACTACTGCTTCGACATGGGGCTCGTCGATCCGGTCGGGACCATCGAGCGGCTCGATTCGCTCACCGAAGCAGAGCGGGACCTCATCCTCGGCAGGACCGCGGCCCGATTGCTCCGCGTGGCGTAGGTTGTTTGCAATTCCCCTCCTCCATGAGGAGGAGACGCTTTTGCCTTCTCCCCTCCTCTCCGAGGAGGGGTGGACGCGTAGCGGACGGGGTGGTGGGCAGCGCTGATCGACGCCCCAACCACCCCCCGCCCTGCGGGCGGACCCCTCCTTGTAAAGGAGGGGAGGTCTACAGCTTTTTCCCCTCCTCTCCGAGGAGGGGTGGACGCGTAGTGGACGGGGTGGTGTGCAGCATTGATCGACGCTCCAACCACCCCCCGCCCTTCGGGCGGACCCCTCCTTGAAAAGGAGGGGAAAACTCAAACATCCCTACGCGGCCTTGGCCTTCTCGGCGCCCGCGCCGTAGACGGTCGGCTTGGTGGTCGCGCCGCGCGGCCCGTCTGCCGCCGGCGGCGTCGGAGTGTAATCAACCGGTGCCGGCGCGCCGCGCGCCCGGCGTGCGCGCGCCTGGTCCGGTGTCTCGATGCGCGCTGCCGCAGCAAGCGCAGCCTTGCGATCGACCGGCTGCGGATTGTTATCGTTCGGCACCGGCATCATGCTGGCCGGGTAGAAGGCCATCGGCTTCTTCTCGGGGTCGACCTTACGGTCGACATCGAGATCGCGCTGGCTCACGCCCTTCACCGGTGCCACGCATACGCCGTCGACGATCTCGAAGTCCAGCCACCACTTCTTGACCGGGTTCCGCTTGCCGTTTCCGAGGTAGTCATCGAGCTTCACCGCGATCGGAACCAGCAGCGGCTTGAGCCAGAACGCGTTCACGCCGCACCAGCTCGCGACGCGCTGGAGCAGCGGACCGTCGGCCGTGACGACCTTGTTCAGCGGACACGTTTTCATGCAGCGACCGCAGGCCGAGCCCTTGGCGTTCGTGAGCCGGTAGCGCGCGCAGCGTTCGACATCCGGCTTCCAGGTCTCGTACCCGTTGAACATGATCTTGCCGCCGAAGGGAATCGCGTCGCAAGGGCACTCGCGCGCGCACTTCAGGCAGTTGCCGCAAAAATACTGCAGACCGAAGTCGATCGGCTTGTCCAGCTCGAGCGGCATGTCGGTGGTCAGCACCACCGATTTGAAGCGCGGGCCCACGAAGGGGTTGAGCACGAGCTCGCCGATGCGGCTCATCTCGCCGAGCCCGGCGAGCAGCAACAGCGGAATATGCAGCACCTCGCTGTCGACGTTGGTCTGTGAACGCGCGGGAAAGCCGAGCTTGCGCAGCGTGTCGGCCATAATGCCCGCGATCTCGGCGCCGCGCAGGTAGCCGCGCATCGACTGGGCGCCGGAGATCCAGTCGTCGCCCGAAGCGCCCTCCATCGTGTCGTACTCCTGGTCGATGAGCATGACCACGGCGTACTTGTGTTTCATCTCGACCGGGTTGCCGTCCGCGTCATGCGAATACCACGCATACCGCGGAATCTCGCAGATGCCGGTGAGGTCCGAGCCGAGAAAATACGACAGCGACTTCAGCGCGCGCGAGTTTGCAGCGGAATCGCTGAAGCGGGAGGTGTCGGCGCCCTTGTCCGCTTCACCCCCCTGAATCGGAACCATCGCCCGCATCGGCGCCATCATGCCCGCCGAGTGCGGCTGCTTGAACGCAAAGCGGCTGCGCTCGGCCTGCGTCTTCTCGCCGAGATCGCCGCGCAGCGCGCGATCGAAGAATCCCGCCCGCTTCGATACCCGCGGCACTTCATCATCCAGAATGAGCGTCGTCGGCTGATCGACGCGCCGGACCTGCTCCATCGGATACTTGCTGTAGTGCGTCGGGCGCTTGGCGCAGCGATTGCGCTCGCGACCGGAGGTGGCGCCGTTCAGCCCGAGCCAATAGCGCAGGCCGCGCGCGTCGAAAGAATTCACGGCAAGCGGTTGGTCCTCCGTCAGTGCATACGCGGTCGAGATCACTGCTAGCGAGAACCCCCCATCGATGAAGAGGTTGCGAACGCGCGTCCCGTCGCGCAGGGCGAGGCCTGCGAGCACCGCGAGCCGTTCCGCGTCGAGCAATCCGTTGCCCGCAACGTGGGCACGCGACGCGAAACCCAGCTTGGCGATGTGGCGCGCCACGCAGACGGCGATCTCGCCCGCGCGCATGTCGCCGGCCTCTCCCACCGCCGGACTCACCCATTCGCGCGCAGGGTTGTCCGCTTCGGGAACTCGACCGTGCTCGACGAGCAGCACGACCGCGAAATCGTGATCCGCGCACTCTGCCCCCTCCACCCCTTCCATCCACGCGTTCGCGGGAATTCGGCAAATGCCGACCTGCGATGCATTCAGGAAGTAGGCATAGCCCTTGACGTCCATCGTCCGGCGATCCGTATCGTCGGGCACCGGTGCGCGCTTCGGGGCAATCTCGGGGCTGACCTGGCTCTTGAAAATTTCCAGGTAAGTACGCAAGGCACGCCCGAATGCGCCTTTCGGCGCCGGGCCGGGAACCGTGGGCTTTACGGGCGGACGCGCATGTTCCGCCGCCGCGACGGATGGATCTCGCGGCAAGGTCTCGAGCGGAAACGGGCCGTAGTGGTAGGGCCGCTTGTCGGCCGCGGTGCGAAAAAACATGTGGTGATCTCCGGGGCAGTCGCACGCCCGGAATCGACCGGCGTGCGAATCGGTGTTTCGACCAAATCGATTATACGGGGGCGAATCGCGCCCATGCCACGCGATCAGGCAGGAATCGCTCGGTCAATCGCGCCGTCACCGCACCGCAGCACGCCGGGCCAGCACGTTGCTGACATACCCATGTCGAGCAGTAGATAATTCGGGACCCAAACATTCCCGCGAAAGGCTTCCCATGCAAATTCTGCAACCCCCGGGCTGGGGCAAGCCCAAGGGCTATTCGAACGGCATCGTCGCGACGGGGCGCACGGTATTCGTCGCCGGCCAGGTCGGATGGAACGCCCAGGCGAAGTTCGACACGAGCGATTTCGCCGGTCAGGCACGGCAAGCCCTCTCGAACATCGTTACCGTACTCGCCGAAGCAGGCGCCAAGCCCGAGCACATCGTGCGCATGACGTGGTACGTGGGCGACCGGCAGGAGTATCTCGCGTCTGCCAAGGCGCTCGGGACGGCGTATCGGGAAGTGATCGGCCGCCACTTCCCGGTCATGACCGCAATCCAGGTTGCCGGCTTCGTCGAAGACGGCGCGAAGCTCGAGATCGAAGCAACGGCCGTCCTACCGGACTGAACGGGAGAGCGTGATGAATGCAGTCGAGTTCGATCTGCAGTACAACCCGCGCGCAACGATCAGGAATTTCCAGGAGTACTTCGACCGCGACGAAGCCCGTTCACGGGAAGCCCTCCCCGGGCTCGACGGGTACGTGGATGTGCCCTACGGGCCGCACGCGGCGCAGAAGCTGGACATCTTCCGCGCGCGAGGCGAGAGCAAGGCAGTACTGATGTTCATCCATGGCGGGTACTGGCGTGCCATGGACAAGCGCTTCTACAACTTTCTCGCGCCGGCGTTCACGAAAGCGGGCGTCACGTTCGTCAACGTCAACTATGCGCTTTGTCCGACAGTCACGGTCGAGGAGATCGTTCGCCAGGTCCTGCAGGCCGGCGCCTGGCTCTACCGCAATGCGAGCAATTTCGGCGGCCATCCGCAACGACTCTACGTCACCGGAAACTCCGCCGGCGGCCACCTGACCGCGATGATGCTGGCCGCGCTCTGGCCGGTGTTCGCGCCCGACCTGCCGAAGAAGGTTTTCCAGGGCGGACTCTCGATCAGCGGCGTGCACGATTTGCGGCCGCTCGCCGGCGGCGCGTTTCTCAAGCCGCAGGTCAATTTCGATCTAGCCGTGGCCCGCCGCTGCTCGCCGGTGCTGATGCCGCCCGCAACCGACGCGAAGCTGTGGACGAGCGTAGGCGGCGCCGAGCCGCAGGCCTTCCACGACCTGAACAGCGCGATTGCGAAAGCTTGGCCGAAGGTGTTTGCCGGCGACATCAAGATGCCGGGCGAGAATCATCTCAGCATCGTCGAGAAGCTCGGCGACCCATCGAGCCCGCTCTTCAAGGGCGCGCTCCGGATGATGGGTATTGCCTGATTCGTGCGGCGCCCGCGCCGGGCGCGGCAGGTTGCGGCGCCCGGCTGCGCACATGAACATTTTACTACTGCGCGGGTGCGCGCTCCGAGGCCGTGGACGAAATCTTGTGAATCGACAGATCGGCGCCCTGGAACTCCTCTTCCGGGCTGAGCCGAATTCCGGAAATCGCCTTGATCACGCCGTAGACGATTCCGCCGCCGATCAAAGCCACCACGATTCCGAGGACTGTGCCGAAGAGCTGCGACATGAAGGCGACACCTCCCAGGCCGCCGAAAGCCTGCAGTCCGAATATGCCGGCTGCGATGCCGCCCCAGGCGCCGCACAATCCGTGCAATGGCCAGACACCCAGCACGTCGTCGATCCGCCACCGGTTCTGGGCAGCCGTGAAACAGAAAACGAAGAGCACGCCGGCCACGGCACCTACGAAGAGGGAGCCGATCGGATGCATGACATCCGAACCGGCACACACGGCGACCAGCCCGGCGAGCGGCCCGTTGTGCACGAACCCGGGATCGTTCCTGCCGGCGATCATGGCCGCGAGAATTCCGCCGACCATGGCCATCAGCGAATTCATCGCCACCAGTCCGCTCACCTTGTCGAGCGTCTGCGCGGACATGACGTTGAACCCGAACCAGCCGACCGAGAGCACCCACGCCCCGAGCGCGAGAAAGGGGATGCTCGACGGCGGATGCGCAGTCATCGGACGACCGTCCTTGCCGTAGCGTCCGGCGCGCGGACCGAGAAGCAGCACGGCCGCGAGCGCAATCCAGCCGCCCACCGCGTGCACCACGACCGAACCGGCAAAATCGTGAAACTCGGCACCGAAGGCGCCCTTCAACCACTCCTGCACACCGTACTTGCCGTTCCAGGTGATGCCCTCGAAGAACGGATAGACGAGGGCAACGATGACCGCGGATGCGATCAGCTGCGGATAAAATCGGGCACGTTCGGCGATTCCACCGGAGATGATTGCGGGCACCGCCGCCGCGAAAGTGAGCAGGAA
>JAABRB010000123.1 GCA_011391185.1 Betaproteobacteria bacterium | reverse complement strand
AGGCCGGGCCCGAAGCGCCGACGTTCGAGATCCTCACCACGCCCAACGCCAAACAGCGCCGCGCACTCGAACTCATCGAGCAGATCCCGCTGTAGACACAAGCCGCAACCCCGGTATCACGCCAAGTTCTTGTCACGCAACGGCAAACTCGCCCGGCCGCGGAAGGAACTTCGGATTAATCTGGGTGGGCCCCGAAAGAGGATCGGTTCCTGCGACCGACTTCCACCCTGCCCAGGTGAATGGGTTTCGCTTTTCCCCTGGCAGCGTCGGCCGCACCCCTGGCGATACCAATGGGCCTGCATGGGCCGCAAGCGAGAGAACACCGACACCGCTCGCGACAACGCGGGGCGCTGACATGACGGCTACACCCGGCGCCGCGGACTGTGCACCGAGGTATCGCGTAAACCCGGCTCTCCCGTAAGAGGCGGCTCGCCCACGACACGGGCTCCGGAACGATCGAATCGGGCTGGTAAGCAACCCTCCTGCAGCCTTCCCCTCCGCTTCATGAGCGGCATGCGGGAGGGTTCCGGAGAGGGGTTACCCGCGAGGGGAGATTGCACCGGAAGGACCCGTTCGGTCCTGGCGGCCTGTGAGAGAGCGAGGGTTCAGCGAACGGCGATGTAGACCTGCACACCGGCAACGATCGCGAGGACGACTATAACGCCGACGAGAGCCCAAGTCGCCCAGGCGAGGCGAGAGGCGTGCCGACTGGACGCGGCAGAGTAATCCTCGAACGCCCTCGCGAACGTCAGGAGGTTCGTGCTGTGCTGGTCGATCGACTTGATCAGGGTACAGCCCGCGTCGTTGTCCATTCCCCCTCCCTTCTGAAAGCGTGATTGGATCGGCTGTCATGGTACGACAGCGCTGGCGCCGCGACCGTCCGGTAACGTAGCACCGTGGGCACGCGGTGTCAGGGCGTTGGAGCTTTGCTGCCGACCAGCCGTTCCAAGACGTGGAGCCCAGCGCCGATGAACGCGAAGCGCGGGTTGTCCAGCAGGTTCGTCATCGCGCCCGCTTCGTCGATGTGAAGGGCTAGCACGCTGGCAAGGTCGCGCTGCGCATTGGCGTCGAGCAACCCGACGTGCTTCTCCAGATCGAAGTAGACGTTATCGATTCGGTGGACCATCTCGTTGCGGTACTTGGAAAGCCGGCTCAAGAATTGCGCGGAGCCTGCGTCTATGAGCCCGGCCGCCCGTGCGAGGCGCACCTTGCCGTTTGCTCCGCCCACGCTCATTCGCGCGAATACCTCTTCCTCCGCTGGTGTTGCACGGAAGTGTTCAGAGAGCGCCCGCGTCAGCGCGGCTTCGATCAGGGCGTGCAGCTTGATGATAAACGACCAGTCGTCGTCCTCGCTCAAAAGGTGGGCCGCGAACGTTGAGGGTAGCCCAATGGCTACCTGGGCATCGCTCAACTGCTTCGAGGTGACTGTGCCGTAGGCTCTCATCCTATCGCCTTGTTCGATGGCATCGATTGTCCCGGTGATGGTTGCCTTGGAGAATTCCTGGGGTTCGATCATCACGCACTCCCTTGGGTCGTTCTCTTTGTTCACCGCGGCACGTAGCTCTTGTTCCCGCCAGACGTAACGCAATTGATGCCACCGCGCGGACCAATGCAGTAGTTGCCAGATCCACAGGGACATCCAAGCGCTGGATCGAGCGGCGCCGGCACGACGCGACGGTCCGGCCTAGGCACGGTAGATAAGGCGCCCGTGGGCTCTTTCTTCCCTCTGCCCTGCTACCGGACGCTGGACCAGCTCGAGCGGCAGCTCGCCGCGGCCGTGTGAGACAGTGCGACCGCGCTGCGAATCCTGCCGATGGGCGCGCCTGGCGTCGCATTGCGGCGACATGGTTCACTCGGCTTCGCCCGGGCCCGAAGCCCAGTTCGGGGCGGCCCCCGCCCGTTCCAGCGCGACTTGCTTTGTCCTGTGTCAAAGAACGGCGATACTCCTGCTGCTACCGTTTCGTCACCGCGCATCTCAGGGCGGGTGGCGCACCGGGTCGGAGTCCACCATGTACGTGCATTTGCTCGTGCCACTCGACAGCACGGAGCTGTCGATGGGCAACGTCACCTGCGCCGTGAACCTGGCGCAGACGCTGAGAGCGAAAGTGACCTTCTGTCACGTCGTGCCCGACTATGCGGCGATGCGCGCCGCCGAGCGCTCGCACCGCATGGAGGGCGGAAAACCGCTCGCGTTCGCGCGCGACGCCGACGCACAGGCCCAGTTGCGCGCAAGTTCGCTAATGGCCAAAGCCGGCGCGTACGCGCAGGCGCGCGGCGTGACGTACGACACACTCGGCGTGCCGAGCGAACAGCCGGCCGATGCGATCGTGCGCGCGGCCCGCGAGCACGGTTGCGACTTGATCGTGATGGCCTCGCACGCGGTCACCGGGCTGCGCGCGCTGTTCCGGTCGTCGCTGACCGCAAAGGTGTTGCGGGAGGCGGATGTTCCGGTGCTGATCACGCGAGTGGAAGCTACCGACCCGCATGCCGAAGCGAGCCGTGCCTGCGCCCTGATCCTGGACGAGCACCGCTCTCTGGCCGCGATCATGCAGGGCATGACGCAGCTGGTCGCACATGCGCGCAGTGAGAACGCGAGCGGCTTCGACCGCGACGGCTTCGAGCTCATGCTGCGCTACGTGCACGATTTTCCGCAGCGACTGCACCACCCGAAGGAAGAGCAGTCGCTGCACCGTCTACTGCGCGCGCGCGGCGACCGCGTCAGCGCCCTGCTCACCAGCCTTGAAGCGCAGCACCGGCAGGAGTACGCACTGGTGTCTGCCTTGCAGACCGCCTTCACAGTCTGTGCGGCGGGTGCGCGCGGCGATGATGCCGCGCTCGCCGCCCTCGGCGCGGCACTCGACAACTTCCGGGCACATGTCTGGGACCATTTGGAAACCGAGGAGCGCACGCTACTGCCGATGGCGCTCGACATCCTGGACGAGAAAGACTGGGCCGAGATCGCACAGGTCTTCGAGGGAAACCAGGATCCGGGCTACGGAGGGTGGTCCGACGAGGAGTTCCGACGCCACTTCATGCGGCTGGCGAGCCGCATGGCCCAGCCGCGGGTCGGAGATAGCCGCGGCGTCGATTGATCGCGCGGCCTCTCCGCGGCTATCCGCCCCCGCGGCGGCATCGCGGCTTGAGCGAGCGTAGAAATACATCGCGTGACGAGCGCAGGTGCGGCCTCCTGCAGAATTGAAAGTTGCCCTACCCAGCAGTCTGCCGCGTTCCCGTATCCGCTTTCTAGGTAAGCATTTTCTCCAATCTCGCGGCTGCGTTCGACGGTAGTGGCGGCTTTGACGGCATGCGTGACGGGGTCCGTTGACTGGACGTGGATAGTGGCCGAACTAATCGGCTTCTTGAAACGCTTCGTCGCGCTTCTTGCGGAACACGGGCATCGCCATGAACACGAGCAGAATCAACGAGGCGATGATGAAGCAGGCGCTTATCGGCGCCTGGACGAAAACCAGGGGGTCGCCGCGCGACATCAGCATCGCTCGGCGCAGATTCTCCTCCATCAGCGGACCGAGGATAAAGCCGAGAATCATGGGCGCGGGCTCGCACTCGAGCTTGTAGCAAACATAGCCGAGCAGGCCAAACAACGCCATCATAAGCAGGTCAAAGGAATTGTTGGACAGAGTGTACACGCCGATCCCCATGAACACGAGGATCGACGGATAGAGATAGCGATAGGGTAGCGTAAGCAACTTGATCCAGACGCCAATCAGCGGCAGGTTGAGGATCACCAGCATCAGGTTCCCGATCCACATCGAGGCGATCAGGCCCCAGAAGAGATCGGGGTTGTCGGTCATCACCTGCGGACCGGGGGAAATCCCCTGGATCATCAGCGCACCGATCATTAGCGCCATCACCGGGTTGCTGGGGATTCCGAGCGTGAGCATCGGGATGAACGAAGACTGCGCACCGGCGTTGTTTGCGGACTCCGGTCCCGCAACGCCCTCGATCGCGCCCTTGCCAAACTCCTCGGGATGTTTCGATACCTTTTTCTCGACCGTGTAAGCGGCGAACGACGAAAGAAGCGCGCCGCCGCCGGGCAGGATGCCGAGGAAGGAGCCGAGCGCGGTGCCACGCAACACCGGTGCCCAGGCGCGCTTGAAGTCATCCTTGGTCAAAAAAAGGTGCGCCACCTTGCCCGTGAAGACTTCGCGTGCACCCTTGAGCTCGAGATTGGTGATGATCTCGGTGATGCCGAACATGCCCATCGCCACCACCACGAACCCGATCCCGTCAGAGAGGTCGGGGAGGTCGAACGAGTAGCGTATCACCCCTGTGTTGACGTCGGTGCCGACCAATCCCAGCAGGAGACCGAACACAACCATGGCGATCGCCTTGATGAGCGAGCCGTGCGCAAGAACCGTCGCGCCGACCAGTCCGAACACCATTAGCGAGAAGTACTCCGCGGGGCCGAACTGGAGCGCCACTTCGGCAAGCGGTGGCGCGGCGGTGGCGATGATCAGTGTCGCCACGCACCCGGCGAAGAACGAGCCGAGCGCGGCCACCGCGAGCGCGGGCCCGGCGCGTCCCCGGCGCGCCATCTGGTAGCCGTCCAGGCAGGTCACGACCGATGAGGATTCTCCCGGAAGATTTACCAGGATGGCCGTGGTCGAGCCGCCGTACTGCGCGCCGTAGTAGATGCCGGCAAGCATGATGAGTGCTGCGATCGGGTTGAGGGTGAAGGTAATCGGCAGAAGCATGGCGACCGTGGCGACCGGCCCGACGCCGGGCAGCACGCCGATCAGCGTGCCGAGCGACACGCCGACGAGGGCGTATAGCAGGTTGATCGGCGAGATCGCGACCGAGAAGCCGAGAATCAGGTTATCGAGGAAATCCATCGCCCGGTCCGCTTAGTGGAACATCTCGGGCCAGAGCGGCACGGGCAATTCGAGGCCCTTCACGAACACCAGCACCGTGAACGCGATCACTCCGACGCTCAGGACTGCGACTTCCTTCCACTTGAACTCGTGGCCGCCAAGGGAGCTGATAATGATCATCGCCGCGGTTGCGAGAATCATGCCCGCGGGTTGCATGAGATAGCCGTATGCGAGACAGGAAGCGAGCACCAGGACCAGCGGGCGGAGCCTGAACACCGGGACCTCGGGTCCGTCGATCGCCAGCCCGGTGATGGAGATGACGACACCAAGGACGGACAGCAGTCCGCCAAGTACCACCGGAAAATAGCCCGGCCCCATATGCAAAGTGGTGCCAAACTCGTAGTTCATCAGCGCGATCACCATCGCGATCAGGCCGAACGTGACGAACATCAGTCCGGCCCAAAAGTCCTTCGGACTCCTGATCCTCATGACTTGCCTCCCAGTGTCCTGCAGGCTGCCCGTTGCGCCGTCGGCTCGCCGCGTTTCCGGCTGAGAGCCAGTCCGACATCACGTCCCGTTCGGTTGCGCGGGAAGAAGCTCGCCAGCCCTCCGGCTGAATCTCTATAAAGTCGATCGGATTCTATGCGCTCGCGAATGGGGAGTGAATGATCCCGCGTAATCCCGAGAATGAATCTGTTTCATTGGACGCTCATATTGGCCGCGTGTGATCCTGCCGAGAACGGATCTGCCTCACGGCGGGAAAGGGTATCTTGTTCCATTTCTTCCCGGGTAATTACCGCTGGTCCTACAATACGCTGCTCGCGTTTGCCGCCGGAGGTCAACTCGGCGACATCGCGCTGATTCTTACGCAGCTGACGGAATCAAGCGGGAACGACGAGGCCTGGCACCGCGAGTGGGCGTGGCTCGCGCGCGTGCTCGAGGAACGCGCCGTCAAAGGCTCCCGGCCCAGTGCGGCGGAGAACTACTTTCTCTCGAGTCTGTATCACACGATCTCCGAGCACTTCATCCCGCCCGCCGAGCCCCGCCGCCTCGCGTCATACCGCGAAGTTCTGCGCACCTTCGATGCTGCACGAGAACTCGCGCCGCACGCCATCGAGAGAGTGCTCGTCCCGTACGAAGGTACGACGCTGCCCGCCTACTTCGTCCCCGCCGCGGGATCGGGTACGCGCAGACCGGCAGCGATCTTCATCTGCGGCCTGGATACGACCAAGGAACTCTGGTACTTGCGCGCGCGCCAGCACCTGGCCATGCGGGGAATCGGGGCGTTGTTCATCGACACGCCTGGAATCGGTGAGGCCCTGCGCCTGCAAAGACTCGTCACACGTGCCGATTACGAAAAACCGGTATCGGCGGCGGTCGATTGGCTCTCCGGCCGCGCTGATGTCGATCCTGAGCGAATCGGGATTGTCGGATCGAGTCTGGGCGGCTACTACGTCTCTCGCGCCGCCGCATTCGAGCCGAGGCTGCGCGCGGCGGTCGCCTGGGGCGTGATCTACGACTACCACGCCGTGTGGGTGCGAAGGCGTACGGTAGGCGGCACGATTGCGACGCCGCAATTTCAGCTGATGTTCATCACTGGCACCGATTCGATGGAGGCGGCGATGGAGAGAATTCGCGACTTCCGGGTGGCCGATTTCGCCGCGCGTATCTGCTGCCCTTTTCTCGTCATGCACGGGGCCGAGGACCAGCAAGTGCCGCCGGGCGATGCGCAGAAAATGTTCGATGCGATCGGATCATCCGACAAGGAGATGGTCATCTTCGACGGGCCGAACGGCGGCGCGGCGCACTGCCAGTTCGACAATCACCTGCCGGCGCTGCACGTCTGCGCCGATTGGCTCGCCGGCAAGCTCGCGCGATGACGTATCGTCATCGCGTGGCTGACGACGTTTCATTGGACTCTTGCGGCACGTACGTGTGATGGTCATCAGCGTTGCGGGGTGGAACGCACGATAGAAAGATTTTCAGAGGAAGGCTTGCCATATGGCCAAGAAGATAAAGGAATTCGTTACCCACTGGGGGCCGTCGATCGCCGACTGGGGCGACGGTACCGAGCAGCGTTTCGTGATCGAGCGCGACGAGGACATGCTCAACAACGGCGTGGAGTCGGGCGGACGACGCATGGAGAAGATCTCTCTTGACGGCATCTTCAAGGACGGCGTGGTGACTGGCGTCGACATGGAGAACGGTTACATGCCGCTGGTACTGTTCGCCAACGAAGACATGATCATCGAGGTCGCTAACTGCGACCGAGAGCAGGGCGGCTGGCATCGCAACCTCGGCGCGGATGAGTGGGCATTCCAGTACAAGGGAAGCCGTACCCTTCGCAGCGAAACGGGTCCCATCACCATCAACGAAGGCGAGATGACCGTGATCCCGCGCGGTGTTTCACATCAGAACGTCGGCCACGGCCCCAACATCGAAATCACCATCTATGCGCGAAAGCCTCTCAAGCGGCTCGCTCCGCTCAACGCCGACGAGGCGCGCGAGCGAATGAAGATCAAGAACGGAAAGCCGATCGTCCCGCCCGTCACGCTGGACGATCTGGAAAAGGGTTGAAGAAAGAGTCAAGAAGCGAAGCAATAAGAGAACTGATTGCCAGGAGGAAACCATGAGACTGACATCGCTGAGAGGCATTACGGCAGGTTTGCTGTTCGCGTTAAGCGTTGGCGCATCCGCACAGTCGTTTCCGACGCGCCCGGTGGAGATCATTGCGCCGACCAACGTCGGATCCGGGCCAGACCTGCTCGCCCGGCTGATCGGCGCGAAGCTCTCCGAGCGATGGGGGCAGCAGGTAGTGGTGGTGAACAAGACGGGGGCTGCCACGACGCTCGGAACCGCCGAGGTGGCGCGTGCGGCTCCGGACGGCTACACGCTGGTCATGGTTCCCGATGCATACGCCGCAAATCCCTCGCTCCTCAAATTGCCCTACGATCCGAAGACGGACCTCGTGCCCGTCGCACAGGTCGCGCTCGGGTTCATGCTCCTTTGCGTGAACCCGTCCGTGCCGGTCAAGACGGTCGCCGAGTTCGTGAACTACGTGAAGAGCAATCCGGGCAAGTACGACTACGGTTCGGCGGGGATAGGCTCTACGCATCACATGATGATGGCGATGTTCACGCACGTCGCCGGGCTGAACATGCTCCATATTCCCTACGCCGGTGGGCCGGGCAAGATGCAGAACGATCTGGTCGCCGGGCGATTGTCAGCGGCGTTTCTCGCCTCGAACGGCGCGATTCCGCTCGCCAGGGCGGACAAGCTTCGGGTACTCGGGGTGGCGGGCGCGAAACGCATGCCATTTTGGCCCGAGATACCGACGATCGCCGAACAGGGCTTCACCGCCTTCGACCCGGAACTCTGGTACGGCCTTCTGGCGCCAGGCAAGACTCCGAAAGCCATCGTGGACAAAATTTCCGCGGACGTGGCGTGGACGCTGGAGCAACCTGATATCCGCGATCGGCTGAAAAAGATCGGCATGGTGCCTGCACCGATGGGCTCGGATGCGTTCACTCGCTTCATTCACGAAGATATCGCACGGAAGCAGAAGCTGGTGACGGAAGCGGGAATCAAGCCTCGATGAGCTTCAAGAAGACCTATCTCAACCCGGCGGGGATATTCAGGCATCCGGGGTTCAACCGGGTCGTAACCGTCGAGGGCCCGATGCGGTTGATAGTCGTTGCCGGCCAGACCGCCGCGGACGAACGCTACCAGTGCGTCGCCCGCGGCGACCTCAAAGGCCAGTACCTCAATGTGATGGAGAATCTCGAGATTCAACTCAACGCCGCCGGCGCGAACTGGGAAGACGTGTTGTACCGACGCACCTATGTGCTCGACATGGACGCGTACCTGGCCATGCGCAAGGACCCCAGCATTCCGGTGTACTGGAGCCCTGACAAGATGCCCGCTAGCACCTCGGTTGCGGTGACCCGATTGTCGGACCCGGATTTTCTGATCGAGATCGATCTTCTGGCCGCGGTCGCGCCATAAGACGTCATGTCCGCGTTCTCCGAAGCTTCTCCATGGGATCCTGACCATGTGGTACATCTGCTTGCGCAGTGCCCTGAGGTCTCCTGAAAACTGGACCGTTACCCTGGACGAGCACCTGCGATGGATGCGCGCGCAGCACGTGAGCGGGCGCATTCTGATGTCCGGACCGTCGTGGGGCAGGAAGCTTGGAATC
>JAABRB010000122.1 GCA_011391185.1 Betaproteobacteria bacterium | reverse complement strand
CCTTGCGGCAATGGCCGTTGTTGTTGCACATCTCGACCGCCGCGCCGAAGCCTGCCCCGCGCTCGTGTGCACCCCACTCCGACCAGTCGAGCGCGGTGTCGAGGGGCGTCATCGCGTAACCCGACTTGAATCGAAAGAGCGTCCGGTCATCCATCTTCGACGGCCGCACGATCTTGCCGGGATTCATGAGGCCTTTCGGATCGAAGAGATCCTTGATTTCCTCCAGAGCGCGGACCAGCTGCGGCCCGAGAATCGGCTCGATCCACTCCGAGCGCACCAGCCCGTCGCCATGCTCGCCGGAGAACGCGGACCCCTTGAACTCGCGCACGAGCGCGCACGCCTCCTCGGCGATCGCGCGCATCTTGCGGGCACCGTCCTCCTTCATGTTGAGCACCGGCCGCACGTGCAGCGTCCCGACCGATGCATGCGCGTACCACGTGCCGCGCGTGCCATGCTTTTCGAACACGCGGGTCAGACGACTCGTGTACTCGGCAAGATGCTCGAGCGGCACCGCGCAGTCCTCGATGAATGAGACCGGCTTGCCGTCGCCCTTCATCGACATCATGATGTTGAGGCCCGCCTTGCGGACTTCCCAGATCTCCTTCTGCAGCCGCCCGTCGGTGACCTCGACGACGCTGCCCGGCAGGCCGAGGTCGCTCAGCAGCTCGATGAGACGCGCAAGCTTGCCGACCTGCGCATTGCGGTCGTCGCCCGCGAACTCGACCAGCAGGATCGCGTCGGGATCGCCACGGATGAAGCGATCGACTGTGGCGCGATACGCCGGGATTTCACGCGCGAGCCCGATCATCGTGCGGTCCACCAGCTCGACGGCATCGGGGTCGAGTCCGACGATGTGCCGGGTGAGATCCATCGCCTGGAAGAACGTCGGAAAGTGGCACACGCCCAGCACTTTGGCGGACGGAATGGGCGCGAGCTTGAGCCGCAGGCGGCGGAAATAGGCCAGCGTGCCCTCGGACCCCACCAGGAGATGCGCGAGGTTATGTGTGCCGCCCGGCTGCACCATGTCGATGTTGTAGCCCTGCACACGGCGCAGCACCCGTGGCCAGCGCGACGCGACCTCGTCGGCTTCGCGGTGCGCGACGGCGTGGATTTTTTCGACGAGCGCCCGAAAGGCAGGGGGCCCGGCCGCCACGTCCTCCGCCAAGCCAAAAGAGAAAGCGTCGCCGGTCGTGAGCCATGCGTCGATGCCGAGCACGTTGTGAACCATGTTTCCGTAGCGGATGGAACGCGAGCCGCACGAGTTGTTGCCCGCCATGCCGCCGAGCGTGGCCTGGGCGGCCGTCGAGACGTCCACCGGGAACCACAGCCCATGCGGACGCAACCGGGCATTCAAGTGGTCCAGCACCAGTCCGGGTTGCACAGTCGCCTCGCCACGCGCGGCGTCGATCTCGAGGATCTGGGTCAGGTACTTCGTGTTGTCGATGACCAGCGCCGCACCGACCGCCTGGCCGCACTGCGAGCTTCCCGCCCCGCGCGGCAGGATCGGCACGCCGGATTCGGTGGCGATCTCGAGCGCCGTGCGCGCAGCCTCCTCGGTGCGCGGCACCACCACGCCAATCGGCTCGATCTGGTAGATGGAGGCGTCGGTCGAGTAGCGTCCGCGGCTTGCCGCGTCGAACAGCACTTCGCCGTCCACTTCGCGGCGCAATCGCGCCGCGAGTGCGGTCTCCGCACGCCCCGCGTCGCGCGGGACGAAGCGCATGACCTGTGGATTTGCGGCCATGGCTCCCTACGCGTGCGGCACTGCACTCCGCATAACGATCAACGGGCGTCCACCGTCTCGGATTCGGCTTGCAACATTGCCTGCAGCAGGGTCTGCGGATCGTGCGCACCCGATACGGCGCTGCGACCGTTGAAGATGAAGCAGGGGACGCCCGAGACGCCCATCTCGCGCGCCTGCTCGTCCTCGGTAGCGACCGTCCGGCGCGCCTGCTCATCGGCGAGACAGGCCTCCACCGCGTCGCGCGGCAATCCGGCGCCGGTGGCTACCTCGGTCAGCGTTGCCGCGTCAGTGAGGTCGCGGCCATCGAGGAAGTAGGCGTGGAAAAGGGCGTCCACCATCTCGTCCTGCCTGCCGTGCTCGCCCGCGAGCGCGATCAGCGCGTGGGGCGCAAGCGTATTGGGCTGGCGCACGATCCGATCGAACGCAAAGTCGATTCCGACGGACTTGCCCGCCTGCGATACACGCGCATAGACCTCGGTGCCGCTGCGCCCGAACTTGCGCGCCACGTAATCGGATCGCAGCATGCCTTCCGCCGGCATCTGGGGATTGAGCTGGAACGGTCGCCAGGTCACCTGCGGTGCGGGCTCGTCGGGTCGTTCTTTCGCGTACAGATCGAGCGCCGTGGCGAGCTTGCGCTTGCCGACGAAGCACCACGGGCATACGACGTCGGACACAATCTCAATCGTAAGCGGCATCAGCGGTCTCCTTCGTGTTGTCGGACAGTGCGCCGAGTGCGGCAAGCACCACGGTCAACTTGGCTCCGAGATGGTTCCTGAGCAGATCCTGCAACTGCGGGGCGTCGCGTCTGCCCAGCGCATCCAGAATGTCCTCATGCTCGGCCACCGCCCGGTCCCAGCGCGGCGGCGACAGGTTCGCCATGTAGCGGGCACGCCGGACACGCGCATTCAGGCTTCGATAGCTTGCCGCAAGCGTAGCATTGCCGGAGGCATTGACGATCGCGAGATGGATCTCCTGGTTGCGCCGGAAATACGGCGCGAGCTCGCCGCGTGCGTGGTGCGCGAGCATCTGATAGTGCAGGGCCCGGATCTCGTTGAATTGCTCGACGGTCATGTTGCGGCAGGCGAGCTCGCCGGCGAGCGCCTCAAGCGCCCCGATCACCGCGAAAATCTCGCGCACCGTCTGCTCGGTGAGTGTCGTTACGACCGCGCCGCGATTCGGTTGCAGCTCGACGAGTCCCTCGGTCGAGAGCACCTTGAGCGCCTCGCGCAGCGGCGTGCGTGATATGCCGAGTTGCTCGCAAATCTCACGCTCGTTCAGCTTCGCGCCGGGTACCAGCGCGCCCTGCACGATCATGTCGCGGAGGCGGTCGACCGCGCTTTCGTGCAACAGCCGGCGCTCCGTGAGGGGCTGCCGCCCGGCGCCGGCGATTGTGTCGAGTACGTCACCCATGGCAGTCGAAATGGCGGGCCGATCCAGTTAACCCGATGGCCAGATAATACAAAACTATAGCGTCCTCCGCCACGCTTATTTTGTAGATGCTATATCTTTCAGCGTCTTATTTAGGAAGCTTCGGGCGGGATGCCGCAAAGCAACAGTTTGCATACAAAAAGTTTCTTGCCGGCATTGCGTATCGGGCACTAGCATGACACCCTCTCCCCGAAGGAGGATGTCGCGTCGTGACCTATCGTGCCGGTCGCCATTTCCTGCAGATTCCCGGTCCAACGACCGTTCCCGACCGCATTTTGCGGGCGATCGACATGCCCGTCATCGACCATCGCGGACCGGAGTTCGGCCGTCTGGGACTGGAGGTGCTGGAGGGGCTCAAGCACATCTTCCAGACACGCCAGCCGGTCGTGATCTACCCGGCTTCCGGAACCGGCGCCTGGGAAGCGGCGCTCGTGAATACGCTTTCACCCGGCGATCGCGTACTCATGTTCGAGACCGGCCACTTCGCCACCCTCTGGAACAAGATGGCGACCCGGCTTGGCCTGCAGACCGAATTCATTCCCACCGACTGGCGGCGCGGCGCAGACGCGGCGACGCTCGAGGCCCGCTTGCGCGACGACAGATCGCACGCGATCGAGGCCGTGTGCGTGGTCCACAACGAGACGTCGACCGGCGTGACGAGCCGGATTCCGCCGATTCGCAAAGCGATCGACGCGGCCGGCCATCCCGCGCTGCTGCTCGTCGACACCATCTCGTCGCTCGGATCGATTGACTACCGCCATGACGAGTGGGGGGTCGACGTGACCGTGGCAGGATCGCAGAAGGGGCTCATGCTCCCGCCCGGCCTCTCGTTCAATGCGCCGAGCGAGAAGGCGCGAGACGCGTCGAGGCAGGCGAAACTCGCTCGTTCGTACTGGGACTGGAACGAGATGATTGCAGCGAACAAGAGCGGGTATTTCCCATATACGCCCGCCACAAATCTGCTCTACGGGCTGCGCGAAGCCCTTGCGATGCTGCAGGAAGAAGGTCTCGCCAACGTGTTTGCACGGCATGACCGGCATGCCGAAGCGACGCGACGGGCCGCGCATGCCTGGGGCCTCGATATCCTGTGCGCGGTACCGGAGGAGTATTCCAGCACCTTGACCGCGATCATGGTGCCGGCCGGTCACGACGCCGACCATCTGCGCAAGGTCGTTCTCGAAGCCTACGACATGTCGCTCGGCACCGGACTTGGAAAGGTCGCCGGCAAAGTATTCCGGGTCGGACACCTCGGTGACTTCAACGATCTGACGCTCGTCGGTACGCTGGCTGGTGTCGAGATGGGCCTTGCGCTCACGGAAATCCCGCACCAGGCAGGTGGGGTCAAGGCAGCGATGCAATACCTGACGGAGCGTCACCAGACCAGAGCGCGCGCGGCGGCCTGACCGCAGCGACGTTCGATAACGCGAAGAAGGAGA
Source organism: Betaproteobacteria bacterium (assembly GCA_011391185.1). The sequence goes on along the minus strand of JAABRB010000122.1, from coordinate 4,457 downwards.
AGGACCATGAAACTACGCAATCTGCTTTTCGCCCTCGCGGGCGCAGCAATCGTCACGCCCGCCACGGCCCAGATGGAGCTCAAGTTCGGGCACGTGGCGGCCCCCGGCTCGCTGTTCCAGGCGAGCGCGGAGGAGTTTGCGAAGCGCGCCAACGCCAAGCTGGCAGGCAAGGCGAAAGTGGTGGTGTTCGGCTCGAGCCAGCTCGGCAACGACCGGGAACTCCTGCAGAAGCTCAAGCTCGGCACCGTCGACTTCGCCCTTCCCTCGACCGTGATGTCGTCGGAGGCGGACATCTTCGGCGTGTTCGAGATGCCCTATCTCGTCAAGGACCGCGATCACATGAAGCGCATCGAGACGGAGCTCTTCTGGTCCAAGCTCGAGCCGGCGGCGGAGAACAAGGGGCTCAAGATCATCGCGGTCTGGGAGAACGGCTACCGTCACATCACGAACAACGTGCGGCCGATCGTGAAGCCCGACGACCTGAAGGGCATCAAGCTGCGCACGCCCAAGGGCAAGTGGCGCGTGAAGATGTTCCAGGCCTACGGCGCGAATCCGAGCCCGATGGCGTTCTCCGAAGTGTTCACCGCGCTCAAGACCGGCGTGATGGACGGGCAGGAGAACCCGTTCACTCAGATCTACAGCGCGAAATTCCAGGAGGTGCAGAAATATCTCTCGTTGACCGGCCATGTGTATACGCCGGCGTACGTGACCGTCGGCGCGAAAAAATGGGCCTCGCTGCCGCCCGACGTGCGCAAGACGCTCGAAGACACGGCCAAGGAAACCCAGGCGTTCGTCTACCAGACCGCCGCGACCGCCGATACGGACCTGCTCGGCAAGCTCAAAGCCGGCGGCATTCAGGTGAACGAGGCGGACAAGGCCGCATTCGTCGCTGCCTCGGGCGCGATCTACGCGGAGTTCGCGAAGGAAGTGCCCGGATCGAAGGAAGTGATCGACCGCGCCATTGCGCTCGGCAAGTAAGGCCGCCTCCGGCACGCGGCGACGGCCTTCCGGCCGTTACCGCGTGCCCATGACGCCTCACTTATCCCTCCGGGCTCCCGAGTGAACATCGTGGCCAACCGCGCCGGCGCCCTGCGTGCCGCATTCGAGCGGCTGATGGAGTGGCTCGTCATCGCGTTGATGCTGATCCTCTTCGTCGAGGTCACGCTCGGCGTCGCGTTTCGCATGATCGGGCGGCCGCTGGTCTGGTACGACGAGGTCGCATCGGTGCTGCTCGCGTGGTTGACGTACTACGGCGCCGCGCTCGCCGCCCTGAAGCGTGCGCACATCGGATTCCCCGGCCTCGTACGCAATCTCGCGCCCAACGTGCGCATAGGGGTGGTGATCCTCGCTAAAACCCTCACGATCGGCTTCTTCGTGCTGCTCGCCTGGGTGGGCTGGTCGGTGCTCGAGGTGCTGGCAAACGACTACCTCGTCAGCCTGCCGGAACTGTCGACCCAATACGTCCAGTCGGTGATTCCGATCGGCGCGGCGCTTTTTATCATCGCCGAGGTCCTCCTGCTCCCCGACACCCTGCGAGATGCGCGCGCCGGCCGCGCGGTCGGGGCCAGCGTCGCGGAGCGGCTGATCTAGTCCCGCATGGCAATCCTGCTGCTGTTTGTCGGGGTGCTCGCACTGGTACTGATCGACGTGCCGATCGCGGTGGCGCTCGGCATCGTGGCCATCGTGGCGATGGTGACAACGCAGGGCGCCGACATACTGCCCAACCTCGCGATCGTGATGTACAGCGGCGCGACGAGCTTCCCCCTGCTTGCCATTCCGCTGTTCATCCTCGCCGGCGCAATCATGAACGCTTCCGGCATCTCCCGGCGTCTCATCGCATTCGCCTCGGCACTCCTCGGGTTCATCCGCGGCGGGCTTTCCATGGTCGCGATCGGTACCTCGCTCTTTTTCGCCGAGATTTCCGGCTCGGCCGTTGCGGACGTCGCGGCACTCGGGTCGGTGCTGATCCCCGCAATGAAGAAGCGCGGCTATCCACCCGCCTTCGCCGCGGCGGTCATGTCATCGTCGGCCACGCTCGCGGTGATCATTCCGCCGTCCATTCCGATGATCCTGTACGCGGTCATGGCGGACACCTCGGTGGTGCAGCTGTTCGTCGCCGGAATCGTGCCGGGGATACTCGGCGGACTCGGCCTGATGGCGATGGCCTACTGGTTCGCGCGCCGCCACAACTACCCGGTCGAGGAGGCGTTCGACTGGCCCAACGTGCGGCGCACGTTCCGCGAGGCGGCTTGGGCCCTCACGCTGCCGTTGATCATCCTGGGGAGCATTTTTGGCGGCGTCGTGACTGCCACCGAAGGGGCGGCTCTCGCCGTCGTGGCGGCGCTCTTCATCGGCCTGGGCGTGTATCGGGAGCTCGACTGGCGACACCTACGGGACGCCATCATCGAGGGGGGCGTCCAGACCGCCGTTGTCATGCTCCTCGTCGCCGCTTCCGCGCTGCTCGGCGTGTATCTCACCGAACAGCAGGTTCCGCAAAAGCTTGCCGGGGCAATCCTGGATTTCACTTCGAACAAGTGGGCCGTGCTGGCCATCTTGAATATTCTTTTCCTGCTGCTCGGATTATTCCTGCACTCGGCCGCCGCGATCATTCTCACGGTGCCCGTGGTGATGCCACTCGTGCACGCCGCGGGCATCGATCCGGTGCACTTCGGTCTCGTGGTCACGGTCAATCTGGGCATCGGGCAGCAGACGCCACCGGTCGCGAGCGTGCTCGCGACCGCCTGCGCGATCGCCAAGGAGGACATCTGGACTGTGACACGCACCAATGTCTACTTCATCGGCGTCCTGCTGGCGGTGCTGCTCTTGGTCACGTACGTCCCGGCGATCCCGCTTTTCCTGGTGCGGTTTTTCTACGGATAGGATTTTCATGCCCGGCGACATTCTCCTCTCGCGCGATGGTGCCACTGCGACCGTTACGCTTTCCAATCCCGAGCGCATGAATGCGCTCGGCCTGCCGATGTGGGAAAAGCTCGGCGATATCATGGTCGATCTGGATGCCGACGAGACGATGCGCTGCGTCGTGCTGCGCGGCGCGGGCGAGAAGGCTTTTGGCGCCGGCGCTGATATTTCGGAGTTCGCGACGGCGCGCGCGAATTCGAAGCTCGCCAGGGAGTACGGAATCCGCGTCGAGCGCACGATGCGCGCGATCTCCGATTGCCGTCATCCGACCGTGGCGATGATTCACGGCGCCTGCGTCGGCGGCGGGCTGCTGGTCGCGTCGCGGTGCGATATGCGAATCGCAGGCGAGTCTGCGCGCTTTGGTGTCCCGGTCAGGAAGCTCGGACTGGTCGAGTCGCATACCGAGATGCAGGGCATGCTCGATCTGATGGGCTACGCGAACGGGCTGGAGATGATCCTCGAAGGGCGCATCTGGGGCGCGCGCGAGGCGTTCGAGAAGGGGCTCGTCAATCGAGTGGTGCCGGACGCCGAGGTCGAGCAGGAGACGCGGGCGACCGCGGAGCGTATCGCCGCGGGCGCGCCGCTCGTGGCGCGCTGGCACAAGAAATTCGCGCGGCGGCTGGCGGATCCGCGGCCGCTCACGGAAGCCGAGCGCGACGAGGCGTTCGCGTGCTTCGACACCGAAGACTTCCGCGAAGGCGCTGCGGCGTTCCTCGCGAAGCGCACGCCGGAGTTCAAGGGACGATGACCACCAACCGCAAGCCACGCATCGCGTTCTTCGCCGGGGATCCCAACGGCGTGGGCCCGGAACTCGTCGCGAAGCTGCTTGCAAAGCCGGACGCCGCGATGAGCGCCGACGTAAGACTGATCGGCGATCGCACCGTACTGGCCAGCGCGGAGCGCCTCACGGGCTGCAATATCCGCCCGGATGTTGCGTTCGAGTCGCTTGCCGGATGCGACGACGCGGTGCGCACGCCAGGAAAGGTGAACCCGGCCGCCGGCGCATGGATGCTTGCCGGCCTCGCGCGAAGCGCGGCGCTCGTGCGTGCGGGAGAGGTCGATGCGATCGTGTTCGCGCCGCTGAACAAGCAGGCGCTGAAGCTCGGCGGCTTGAAGCATCCGGACGAGCAGCATCTGCTCGCGGAACTGCTCGAGGCGCGCGGCTACACGGTGGAGTTCAACGTCATCGACCGGCTCTGGACCTCGCGCGTGACCTCGCACATCCCGCTCAAGGACGTCGCGGGCGCGATCACTGCGGAGCGCGTGGCCGACGCAGTGCGGGTCATCGATCGAGGGCTCAAGCAGGGCGGCGTCGCGCAGCCGCGGATCGCCGTGGCCGGGCTCAATCCGCACGCGGGCGAAGGCGGCACGATGGGCCGCGAGGAGATCGATGCGATCGGGCCGGGGATCGAGCGCGCAAGATCCGAGGGCATCAATGCACGGGGTCCCTTTCCTGCCGACACGATCTTCCTCGCCGCGCAACGCGGCGATTTCGACGCGGTGGTCACCATGTATCACGACCAGGGCCAGATCGCGAT
>JAABRB010000121.1 GCA_011391185.1 Betaproteobacteria bacterium | reverse complement strand
TAGCAAGGCCATGCACGTCCTGCATACTTGGGCGATATACAAGGGGGCGTGCCCCCTTGTTCAATCGCGTGAGCAGGACGTGCATCTTTTCGAACGGCTCGTGTTCATGGCACGGCAGAACCGCTGAGCGGATAGGCCTTGAACGGACCCGCGAATACGACACCCTGGCCGCGTCTCGCGCCCATGACGTTGGAGCGTAGCCCGGTTCGCTTGCGTCCCCTCGAGAAGTCGGATGCACCCTCACTCATCGAGGCCGCACGAGACGGGGAGCTCTGGTCCCTCGGCTTCACGTTCATCGGCAGTCCCGCAACCATGGCGACCTGGGTCGACCTGGCCCTGGCAGCGCACGCCGAGGGTCGCGCCCTGCCCTTCGTCGTCGAAGACCTGCCGAGCGGAAGGATCATCGGATCGACGCGCTACCTCAATATCGATCTCGCACACCATCGCCTCGAGATCGGCAACACTTGGTACGCCGCATCGCGCCAACGCTCTCCGGTCAACACGACCTGCAAGATCCTGCTCCTCGCGCACGCCTTCGAAAATCTCGGCGCCGTCGCAGTCGAATTCAGGACCGACGAGCGCAACGTTCGCTCCCGCAAGGCCATCCTCGATCTCGGCGCGCACCAGGACGGCATCCTGCGCCACCACATGATCATGCCCGACGGCTGGCTGCGTAATACCTACGTCTTCTCGATCCTGCGCGAAGAGTGGCCGGCGGTGCACGAGCAGCTCGAAGCCCGGCTCGCGCGCCACCCGTCGGTGCTTTCGACAGAGGCCTGAGATGCTCGCCGGATTCTTCGTCAGGATGAAAAGCGCCAAGCTCCCGGTCTCCATCAAGGAATATCTGACGCTGATCGAGGCCATGTCGAAGAACGTCATCGAACCTTCGATCGACCAGTTCTACTACCTCGCGCGCGCGACGCTCGTGAAGGACGAGTCGAATTTCGACAAGTTCGATCGGGTATTTGCCGAGTTTTTCAAGGGCGTCGAGTCGGTCGTCGGCACCGAGGTCGATATTCCCCTCGAGTGGCTGATGAAGCAGGCCGAGCTCAACCTGTCCCCCGAGGAGAAGGCGCTGATCGAATCGCTCGGCGGCTGGGAGAAGCTGATGGAGATGCTCAAGCAGCGCCTCGAGGAGCAGAAGGGCCGCCACCAGGGCGGCAGCAAATGGATCGGCACGGCCGGCACGTCCCCTTTCGGCGCATACGGGTACCACCCGGAAGGCATCCGCATCGGCCAGGACAAGAGCCGGAACCGGAGCGCGGTGAAGGTCTGGGATCAGCGCGAGTACCGCAATTACGACTCCGACACCGAGCTCGGGGTACGGAACATCAAGCTCGCGCTACGCCGGCTGCGACGCTTTGCGCGCGAGGGCGCCCCGGAGGAGCTCGACCTGCCCGTCACCATCGACTCGACCGCACGGAACGCCGGCTACCTCGATCTGCACATGCGGCCGGAGCGGCACAACGCCGTGAAAGTGCTGATGTTCCTGGACGTCGGCGGCTCGATGGACGATCACATCAAGCTCGCCCAGGAGATGTTCTCTGCCTCGAAAACCGAGTTCAAACACCTGGAATACTTCTACTTCCACAACTGTCTCTACGATTTCGTATGGAAGGACAATCGCCGCCGCCACGCGGAGCGGACCCGCACCGCGGACATCCTGCACAAGTACGGGCACGACTATAAACTGATCTTCGTCGGCGACGCGACGATGAGCCCGTACGAGATCCTGCAGCCAGGCGGCTCCGTCGAGTATCACAACGAGGAGGCTGGCGCGATCTGGATCCGGCGCATGCTCGACGTGTATGCCAAGGCGGTGTGGCTCAATCCCGAGCCCGAACAGCTCTGGCCCTACCGTCAGTCGATCGGAATCCTGCGCGAGATCATGGCCGATCGCATGTACCCGATGACCATCGACGGCCTCGAGCGCGCCATGCGCTATCTGTCGAAGTGAGGGGTGCGGAGCCGAAAGCAGAATGAGACGCTAGGCACTCACCACCCCGGCTGCTTCGCAGCCCCCCCTCGAAGGGGGGAAAGACCGGAAATCCCCTCCTTTTCAAGGAGGGGTGCCGGCGGAGCCGGCGGGGTGGTTCCTCGTCACCCCTACCTACCCTCACCCCCGCCGCGGAAACGCGAAGATGCTCGCCGTGCGCAGCATCGCGCGTTCGAACTCGCCGGCCGGAACCGGCGGCAGCAGCAGATTACCCATGTACTCGTTGCACCCCATGTCGCGCAGCAGGTGCAGCTCCGACTCCCGCTCCACCCCCTCGGCAACGGTATCCAGCTGCAGACTGCGCGCCATGTCGATGATGGCGCGCACGACGACGCGATCGTCCTGGCTCGTCCCCATCAGGCGCACAAACGAGCGATCGATCTTGATCGCGTGCACGCCCAGCCTGCGCAGCTCGCTCATCGAGGAATAACCCGTCCCGAAGTCGTCCACGACGATACGCACGCCGAGCTCGCGCAATTTCCTGGTCAGGGACCGGCTGTCCTCGATGTGGCGCATCAGCGCACGCTCGGTGACCTCGATCTCGAGCAACTCCGGTTCCAGGCCGCTCATTTGCAACGCGTCGCTGACTCGCCCGATGAGCGCCTGGTTGAACTGCTTGGGCGACACGTTGACCGCGACTGCAAACGGCGGCCCGTGCAGCGCGTTCCAGGCCTTCGTATGATTACACGCCTGCTGCAGAACCCACTCGCCGAACGTGTGGATCATTCCGGTCTCTTCGAGGACGCGCATGAACCGATCGGGCCCGACGAGGCCGTGCTCGGGATGCGCCCACCGCAAAAGCGCCTCGGCGCCGGTGAGCCGCCCGCTGGCGATGTCGACCCGCGGCTGGAAGAACACTCGCAATTCGCCCCGTTCCAGGGCGCCCCGCATCGTCTCCTCGAGCTGCAGCCGCTCGGTCGTGCGCAGGTTCATGTCGGCCGAGAAGAACTGGAAATTCTTGCGTCCGCTCGACTTCGCCGCGTACATCGCCGTGTCGGCGTGCCGCATCAGCGTCGCGCCGTCCGCGCCGTCGCTCGGATAGATCGCGATCCCGACGCTACCCGACGTCACGATCTTGTGGCCTTCAATCTCGCAGGGCTGTGCGAGCGCGTTCAGGACTTTCTGCGCCACCTGCCCGGCGTCGTCGGGCGTCTTCAGTCCTTCCAGAACGATCACGAACTCATCGCCCCCCTGGCGTGACAGCGTGTCGCCCTTGCGCACCACCCCTCCCAGCCGCCGCGCCACCTCTTTCAGCAACAGGTCGCCCGCCTGATGCCCGAGGGTGTCATTGATGTTCTTGAAGTGGTCGAGATCGACAAACAGCACGCCGAGCATATCGCCGCCGCGCTGCGCGCTGAGCAGACCCTGGCCCAGGCGATCCGCAAGTAGCAGGCGATTCGGCAAACCAGTGAGCGGGTCGCGCGTCGCAAGTTCCTCGATACGCCGCTCCGCCCGCTTGCGCTCGGTGATCTCCATCGCGGTGCCGCGATAGCCCCGCACGAGCCCCATCTCGTCCCGGATCGGCACACCGCTGACCAGCTGCCAGACCAGGCTGCCGGAGCGCGTGAGCGACCGCAACTCGACGTTTCGGAAGGGTTCCCCTTTCGCAACGGTCTCACCGAGGGCGGTTTGAATCTGCTCGACCTCGCCCGGGGGCATGAAATCCGTGGGCTTGCGCCCGTACATTTCCTCGCGCTCATAGCCCAGGACCTGCTCGACCCGGCTCGATAGATAGGTGTAGCGGCCGTCGACATCGGTCTCCCAGACATACTCGCCGGCCGCGTCTGCGAAGTCGCGGAACCGCCGCTCGCTCGCCTGCAGCTGCCGCTCGATGCGCCTGAAGTCGGTGATGTCCATCACCGATGTCAGTATCCTCTTCTCTCCCATCAGATCGATGATGTCAGCGGACACAAGAACGTCCGCCAGCTCGCCGGAATGCTTGCGCACCTGGTACTCGGCGTTGCGCACCGATTCTCCGCTGGCAAGCGCCTCGACAAGGCGGTTTCGGTCGGCTGGCGTGACCCAGATGCCGAGCTCCAACGACGTTCGGCCGATCACTTCCTGCTTCGAATAGCCAAAGAAGTCGCTCCACGCCTGATTCACCTCGAGGCAGCGACCGTCCGAAGGTGCGCTGATCACGACCGGGACCGGGCTCGCATGGAAGATCCTGGCAAAGCGGCGTTCGGATTCGAGCAGCAGGTGCTCGGCGCGCTTGCGCTCCGTGATGTCCATGCATGTCGAAAGCAGGACCGTCTCCCCCGCGAGAACGGCGCGCTCGCCAGAGAACAGGACGTCGGCGATCCCTCCGGAACGCTTGCGCCAGCGGCACTCGACCTCCCGCACCGAACCGGTCACGCGCAGGGTGTCGTACATGCGCGTGCGTTGGTCGAGATCCTCCCATAACCCGATGTCGGCGAAGCTTCGTCCCAGGATCTCCTCGCGCGGATAGCCGAACGTCCGCACCCAGGCATCATTCACGTCCAGAATGCGGGCGTCGTCGAAGGAGGAAAGCGCGAGCGGTTGCGGGCTGCCCCGGAAGATCGCCTCCAGGCGCCCGCGCGACTCGCGCGACTCACGCTCCGCGAGGTTGCGCGCGGTGATGTCCACGAGTGAGCCGATCGCGCACCGCTCGCCGCCCAGCTCGACGACCGCCGCGGAGAACAGCACATCGGCAACCCGACCGTCGCGCCGGCGAAACTTGAACTCGACGTCCGTCACGGAGCCTCGGGCCATCAGCTCGCGAGCCGCGAACTCGCGCGCCTCGGGGTTCTCCAGCAAATCGAGTTCCGCGATGTTGCGGCCGATGGCTTCTTCACGCGACACGCCCGAGAGCGCGCTCCAGGCAACATTCACTTCGGTGACGACATGGTCGGAAAGCCTGATGAGCACCATCGCCTGCGGGTTCGATTCGAAGAGATGCGCGAAGAGCTGCTCCGATTCGCGCAGAGCCTGCTCGGACTGCACCTGGTGGGTCACGTCCCGCCCCACCCCGGCATAGCCTCGGAACCGACCCGCTTCGTCCAGAACTGCGTCGCCACTCAGCACGGCGTGCCGCACAGTTCCGTCCGGCAGCGCGCGGCGAACCGGGTAATCCCGGAACGACCGGTGTGCCTCCATATCCGCGCGATGGCGGTCCCAGGATCCGTCGGCAGTCGTGAGCGCTTCCATTTCCCAGCGTGTCCGGCCGATCAGCGCTTCCGGCGGCACGCCCGTCGTCGACTCCACCTTGCCCGAGACTGCGGTGAAACGCAGCTGATCGTCCATCTCCCAGTACCAGTCGGCCGACATCTCGGTCAGGCTCCGGAACCGCGCCTCGCTTGCGCGCATGCGCGCGTGAGCCTCCCGGGCCGCCGCCCCGGTAGCCGATAGCGAAAGGGTGAGCAGTGCGAGCGTCGCAAGCATCGCCTGCAGCGCCACGAAGTCGGCATAGGCCGGTTTGGACGTGAGCGACAACCCGGTACCAATCATCCCGAGCACGCACACCGCGGCCACGGTGGCATTGAAGGTGGACACTTCCCGCAGCGACAGCCGGATCGCGGGCAGTACGGCAAGCGGTGCCAGGACGAATGCGATCACCGGCAGACCATTTCCCGCGCCGAGCAGCGCGCTGAACAGGTGCGCGCCGAAGTGCAGCGCGAGCGCGATCAATACTGCAAAGGCCGCCACCACCGCCATGCGACGGTCCGGGATCGGCCGTGTTACCCAGGCGAAAACGGCCGGGGCCACGAGAAGTATCCCGAGCGCTTCGCCGTCCCAGAGGGCAAACCACACGGCCACGGTCTGACCGGAGGCGAGCAGACCGCTCGCCGACAGGGCTCCGATTCCGACCGATGCGCCGACCAGCGGCGCGCAGACGACCGCCAGACAAATGAAGATGAAGACGTCGCGGCCACGCACGAAGGTGGGACGAAAATCCGGGGCGCGCTTGAGCAGCCAGGCCCCGACCAGTGCGGTCGAGGCGCTGCCGACGCTCATCGGAATCGCCACCCACACCGGGATGCCTGCCGCGAGGTACGCGCCGATCGCGCCGACCAGGACGCCGAATACCGGCCGCCATCCGAAGCACACGAGCGCGGCCATCGCGAGCCCGGCTGCCGGAGCGATCACCGGCGCGGCATCGTGGACAACCGCCAGACGAAGCGCGGGCCAGGCAACCACGAAATAGACGAGTGCGAGCGCAAGTCCGCGATACAAACCGACCCGCGCGCCCGCCGGAGCCACCGCGACACGCCCGTTGCTCGACAAAGGCGCCGACGCCATGGCGCGCTCAGGTTTCCTGCTGGTGGGGCGGGGCGGCCCTGAGAACTTCCTCGAACGTGGTGAGCCCCGCGGCGACCTTCATGGCGCCGCTGATGCGCAGGCTCTTCATGCCTTCCTTGTAGGCCAGCTCGCGAATCTGGCCGAGGTCGGCCTGCCCGGCGACCAGCTTCTTCACGCCAGGAGAGAGCAGCATCACTTCGTAAATCCCGCTGCGACCCCGGAATCCGGTCATGCGGCAATCCAGACAACCCACGGGACGATAGATATGACTCGGCCGACGCGCCTTCCAGGGCGAAACGAGCTCCTCCCAGGACACGTCCGCGGCGCGGTCCGAACCGAATGGCACTTTCTCCTTGCACTGCGGGCAAAGCGTGCGAACGAGGCGCTGCGCCATCACACCGAGGATGGTGGCGTTCAGCAGATAGGACGGGAGACCAAGATCGAGCAGCCGTGTGATCGCCGCAGCCGCATCATTGGTGTGCAGCGTCGAGAGCACCAGGTGCCCCGTGAGCGCGGCCTGAATCGTCATTTCCGCCGTCTCGAGATCGCGGACCTCGCCGACCATGATGATGTCCGGATCCTGGCGCATCAGGGCACGCACGCCCTCCGGAAACGAAAGGTCGATGTTGGTCTGCACCTGCATCTGATTGAAGGCCGGCTCGATCATCTCGATCGGGTCCTCGATGGTGCAGACGTTGACTTCCGAAGTCGCGAGCGACTTCAGCGTCGAGTACAGAGTCGTCGTCTTGCCGGAGCCGGTCGGCCCGGTCACGAGAATGATCCCGTTGGGCTTCGCGGTCATTTCGCGCCAGCGGGCCTTGTCCTCCTCGGAGAAGCCAAGATCGGTAAAGTCCTTGACCAGGACTTCCGGGTCGAACACGCGCATGACGAGCTTTTCGCCGAACGCGGTCGGCAACGTCGAGAGCCGCAGCTCGACCTCCTGGCCTTCAGCCGTGCGCGTCTTGACCCGTCCGTCCTGCGGGCGGCGCTTCTCGACCACGTCCATCCGGCCGAGGATCTTGATCCGGCTCGTCATCGCCGCCACGACCGGCATCGGGAGGGTGTAGACGCTGTGCAGCACACCGTCGATGCGGAACCGCACATTGCCCAGGTCGCGGCGCGGCTCGATGTGGATATCGCTCGCGCGCTGGTCAAAGGCGTACTGCCAGAGCCAGTCGACGATGTGGACAATGTGCTGGTCGTTCGCATCGAGCTGGCGATTGGACTTGCCGAGCTCGACGAGCTGCTCGAAGTTCGCAAGCTCCGAGCGGCTCTCGCCACCCTTGTTCGCGCGCTTGACGGACTTCGCGAGGTTGTAGAACTCGACGATGTAGCGGTTGATGTCCAGCGGATTCGCGAAGACCCGCTTGATCTCGAGCTTCAGGATCCGGGCGAGCTCCTGCTCCCACTCGCGCAGATACGGCTCGGAAGTCGCGATGACCGCTTCTTTGCTGGTGACCTCGACCGGGAGGATCTTGAAGCGCTCGGCGTAGGCGCTCGACATGATCTCCGTCACGGCCGAGAAATTGATCTTCAGGGGATCGATGTGAAAGTACGGTAGCCCGGACTTTCCCGCGTACCACTCGGTGAGAGACTCGATGTGCAGCAGCTTGTGGGGCGGGACCGCCGATTTCCACTTCTGGTCGGCGAGGACCACCAGCGGGTGGATGCCGCCGCGATGCATGCGCCGCTCGACGACGAGCCGCTCGCACTCCTCGCGCGGGACCAGCCCGTCGGCGACGAGCGCGCTCACCACCTCCTGCAGGGTCAGGTGGCGTTCTTCTTTGGCGACTGCGGCGACGGCCATGAGCGTAGCGGGGAAACGACGGGCGACTATAGCCCGTAACCCCCTGTCGTCTCAATGCCTTTTGGCGCAGCCAGCGTGACGGTTTTTGACTTTGGCGGCGAGTTCGGCCATTCTCGTCCCGGACTGACTCGATCCCCCTCCCGGAGCGGAAAGGAAGGCCCAATGCCCATCAAAGCCGGCGATCGCCTGCCCGAAGGCGAAGTCGAGGAGCACAACGAGATCGAGCAGCCCGGCTGCCCGATCGGCCCGACCAAGCACAGCGTCGCCGAGCTCGCGAAAGGAAAGAAGATCGTGATCATCGGATTGCCCGGGGCGTTCACGCCAACCTGCTCGGCAAAGCACGTACCGGGCTACGTGCAGCACTTCGACGCTCTGCGGACGAAGGGGGTCGATGAGATCTGGTGCATCTCGGTGAACGACGTCTGGGTCATGGGCGCCTGGGGGCGCGACCAGAAGGCGGTCGACAAGGTGCGCATGCTCGCGGACGGCCAGGCTGACTACACGAAGAAGCTCGGCCTCGAGCTCGACATGACCGGCCGCGGATGGGGTATCCGGGCCAGGCGCTACTCGATGCTCGTCGAGGACGGCGTCGTCAAGAAGCTGAACATCGAGGCCCCCGGAAAGTTCGAGGTCTCCGGCGCCGAGGCCATGCTGGCGCAGCTCTGATCCGGCACGGCGTGCCGCGCCACGGGCTCTTGATCGAACGCCCCGGCGGCGCCGGCGAGTCACGGCACTGCACGGAGCGCGCGTGAAAATCCTCATCGTCGACGACTCCCGGACCATCCGCGCGGCGCTCGAGGCGATGGTCAAGCGCCTCGGTCACGCTCCCGTGAGCGCCGGCTCCGGTAACGAGGCGATCGAGCACTTCGTCCGCGAGCGCCCCGATCTCATCCTGCTCGACGTCACGATGCCGGACATGGACGGCTACGCGGTCGCGCGTCGACTGCGAACGCTCGGCGGAGCGGACTGGCTTCCGATTCTCTTCCTCTCGGCGAGCGACGAGGACCAGG
>JAABRB010000120.1 GCA_011391185.1 Betaproteobacteria bacterium | reverse complement strand
CGACCAGGTCCGCGCGCAGCTGCGCGGCGAGCTCGATGTCGAAGTGCGGCTCGCCGGCGAACAGGAGATCGCCCGCGCGATCGAACAGTTCTACGGCCACGAGCTGTCGATCGACGGGATCCTGCACGAGATCGAGACCGGCGAGATCGACTACCAGAGCCTGCAGTCGAGCGGCGACGAATACAGCCAGCCCGTCGTGCGCCTGATCGCCGCGTTGCTGGCCGACGCCGTCGAGCGCGCCGCGTCCGACATCCACTTCGAGCCCGAGCAGAATTTCCTGCGCATCCGCTACCGGATCGACGGCGTGCTGCGCCAGATTCGCAGCCTGCACAAGACCTACTGGCCGGCGATGGCCGTGCGCATCAAGGTGATGTCCAAGATGAACATCGCCGAGACCCGCGCGCCGCAGGACGGCCGGATCTCCCTCTCGCTCACCGGCCGCCAGGTGGACTTCCGGGTCGCCTCGCAGGTCACCACGCACGGCGAGAACATCGTCCTGCGAATTCTGGACCGGCAGAAAGGCATCGTGCCGCTCGACGGCCTGGGGCTCGCGGCCGAGCAGCTCGCGATGCTGAAGAAGATGATCGTGCGACCAGAGGGCATCATCCTGGTCACGGGCCCGACCGGCAGCGGGAAGACGACCACGCTTTATTCGATCCTGAATCACATCAATCACGACGGCGTCAACATCATGACGCTCGAGGACCCGGTCGAGTATCCGATGACGCTCATTCGCCAGACCTCCGTGAACGAGGCGGCGAAGCTCGACTTCGCGAACGGCATCCGCTCGTTGATGCGTCAGGACCCGGACATCATCCTCGTCGGCGAGATCCGCGACGAAGACACGGCGACGATGGCGCTGCGCGCGGCGATGACGGGCCACCAGGTCTATTCGACCCTTCACTCGAACAACGCGATGGGCGCCGTCCCGCGTCTGGTGGACATCGGCATCTCGGCGGAGATCATGGCCGGGAACGTGATCGGCATCGTGGCGCAGCGGCTCGTGCGCCGGCTCTGCAAGCACTGCCGGCAACCCCATGAGGCGAGCGCCGCGGACTGGAAGATCCTCGGCGTGAAGGCCGACAACCCGCCGACCATCCACCGTGCCGTCGGGTGCGACCACTGTGAATACCAGGGCTACCGAGGGCGCCTGGCGATCATGGAGATCCTCAAGCTCGATCCCGAGCTCGACGAACTGATGGCCCACCGGGCGACCCCCCGGGAAATGCTGAACGCCGCGTTGGCGAAGGGCTTCCGCACCCTCGCCGACGACGGGATCCGGCGGGTGCTGGACGGCTCGACGTCCCTGGAAGAGCTGATGCGCGTCATCGATCTGACCGATCGCATGTAGGGGCCCGGGCCCGCACCGTGACGGGCATCACGACCGCGCGCGCGCGCCGCGCCGCGGGGCGCGGATACGCGGTATCCTCTTGAACTTCCGGGACTCTCCCCGATCATGGCGCTCTACAGCTACAAAGCGATCGACGGCAACGGCAAGGCCGTGATCGGCCAGGTCGACGCCCTCAATCTGGTCGATCTGGAGTTGCGCCTCAAGCGCATGGGGCTCGATCTGGTCGTTGGCGGCCAGACCAAGAGCGGCGCCACCGGGATGTGGCGGGTCAAGCGCCAGGATCTGATCAATTTCTGCTTTCAGCTCGAGCAGATGGTCACGGCGGGCGTGCCGCTGGTGGAGGGCCTGACGGATCTGCGGGACAGCCTGGAGAATCCGCGCTTTCGCGAGGTGATCGGGGGCGTGATCGAGGCGATCCAGGGAGGCCAGAACCTTTCCGGGGCGCTCGGCAACTACCCCCAGGTCTTTGCGCCCGTATTCCGCGCCCTGATCAAGGCCGGCGAGGAAACAGGACGCCTCCCGGACGTGTTGAAGAGCCTGACCGAGAACCTCAAGTGGGAGGACGAGCTTGCGTCGCAGACGCACAAGATGATGATGTATCCCGCGTTCGTCGGCGGCGTCGTGCTGCTCGTCACCCTGTTCCTGATGCTGTATCTCGTTCCGCAGATGGTCGGGCTGATCAAGACGATGGGGGGGACGCTGCCGATCCATACGCGCGCATTGATGGGATTGTCGAGCTTTCTGGTGAATTACTGGTGGGCCGTGCTGGCCGCGCCGTTCGTGATCTGGATGTCGATCAAGTTCGCGGCGCGCACCAATCCGCGCGTCCGCTATCAGCTCGACGCGATCAAGCTGAGTCTGCCGGTCGTGGGTCCGATCCAGCGCAAGATCATCCTGTCGCGGTTTGCGAGCATCTTCGCGCTCATGTACGCGTCGGGAATCACCATCCTGGAAGCGATCAAGAGCTCCGAAGAAACGGCGGGCAACCTCGTCATTCAGGATGGCCTCCAGACGGTGGGGCAGCAGATCGCCGAAGGCAAGAACGTGACCGCGGCGTTCCAGGACGTAGGCCTCTTCCCGCCGCTCGTGGTGCGAATGATCCGCGTCGGCGAGGCCACCGGCGCGCTCGACACGGCGCTCCTCAACGTGAGCTATTTCTACACCCGCGAAGTGCGCGAGAGCATCGGGCGCATGCAGGTGATGATCGAGCCGGCGATGACCGTGATTCTCGGCCTGATTCTCGGATGGGTCATGCTCTCGGTGCTCGGACCGATCTACGACATGATGACGAAAATAAAAATATAGCCGGGGCTATTCTCAAATGACTGCAGCGACTTCGACCAACGCAACAAACGTGCAGGACAAAACCCGATTTTACGAACAAGGGGGAAATCCCCTTGTATATCCCCAATCGGAACAAGGGGTGAACCCCTTGTATATTCCCTCTGGCCGGCGCGCAGAGTTTCTCGAACCCATCAGCTAGCGAACCGCCGATGCCTGCAAAGCGCCTCATCTACGCCACAGCCGCACGCGCGACCGCGTATGCCTGGTCGGGCGGCCACCTGACGGTCGAGGCCAGCTTTCCGGCCGGCGAGGAAGGGGCCGCTGCGTTTGCCAGCTACGTCGGCGCGGTTCCGAACAGCCTCTTCTACGTGCTCGCCGACGTGGTCGAGGAAGACTTTCACCAGGAAAGCATCCCGTACATCCGCGGCAAGGACCGTCGCGCGCTGCTCGATCGCAAGCTTTCCCAGCGCTACCGCGACACCAGTCTGTCGACTGCCATCTCGCTCGGCGTCGATCGCGGCCAGCGTACCGAGGAGCGCATCGTCTTCAGCTCGTTCACGAACACTCAGCAGCTGCACCCGTGGTTGATGGCGTTGCGCGATGCAGACGTTCCGGTGGTGGGCGTTTATTCGGCGGCGCTGATCGCGCCCCAGCTCACGGCCCAGCTGGGACTGAAGAAGGTGCCCTGCCTCGTCGTTGCGCTTTCGCAGGCGGGGCTGCGCCAGAGCTACGTCGAGCGCGGCCAGATCCGGTTCAGCAGGCTCGGCCCCCTGGAGGCCGCGGAAGTGGGGAGTCCGGAGCGGACCGCCGAGGCCTTCGAGCGGGAAACCACTCGCGTCCACCAGTACCTGACGGCCATGCGCGTGCTCCCGCGCGAGGGCGGAACCGTCGAGACCGTGCTGATCGCCCCCCCGGGGCAGGCAGCGTCGGTGCGCGATTCGGCGCCGAGCATCGGTCAGCTGCGCCTGCAGGTCCTCGACCTGGACGACGTGCGCCGCAAGATCGGGCTCCGATCCGCACCGGCAGGGGCCGGCGCCGAGGCGCTTTACCTGCACCTGCTCGCCTCCCGTCCGCCCAGGCACCAGTATGCGAAGGAGAATCTGCGGGGCGGCTACCGGGTGCACCAGTGGCGGGTGGCGCTCGTCGCCGGCGGCGCGACGGTGCTCGCCGGGTGCCTGCTGTTTGCCGGCACGCAGGCGTGGGAGACGCTCGATCTGCGCGATGCGGTCGTTCAGAACCGGCAGCAGGCCGCACTCGCACACCAGACCTATGCGCGCGTCACCGCGCAATTTCCCGAGATGCCGACCAGCACGGACAATCTGCGCGCCGCGATGGACCAGTACCGCCTGCTCGCCGCCCAGACGCGCACCCCCCAGGGCCTGCTCGCGGAGGTGAGCCAGGTGCTGCAAGACTCCCCCCGCATCGAGATCGTACAGGTGAAGTGGGAATTCGACGGCAAGCTCCCCGGTGCAGCGAAGTCCGCCGGACCGCCGGGCGCACCCGGTACGCCCACAAAGGATGCGAAGGCCAGGTACGAAATTGCCGACATCACCGCACGGGTCGAGGCGACCCGGGCGTCGGACTACCGCGGCATCCAGCTGCTGGTGAACCAGTTCGTCGACCAGTTGGAGAAGCGGCCCGGCGTCGAGGTGCTCGCCCGGAAACTGCCGTTCGAAGTGAATTCGAGCACCCAGCTCTCGGGGGACATCGGGACGGAACGGACCGGCGCGGTACCGGAGTTCAGCGTGACGGTGGCGCGGAGGATCCCCCAGTGAAAATGCCGGGTGGAGCGCTCAAGCCACTCTATTTGCCGCTGCTGATCGCATTCGTTCTCGCGGCGATCGGAATCGCCGTGGTGATCGCGTCCATGCACTACCTCGACCAGACCCGCATCGAGTACAAGTTCGCGCTCACGGACCGGCAGGCGATCCAGAGCAAGCTCTCACGCGCGACCGAAGAGGAGCGCGAGATCCGCGAGAAGCTCGTCGATTACCGCACGCTGCTCGCCCGGGGCGTGATCGGCGACGAGCGGCGCCTGGAATGGGTGGAAACCATCGGGCAGATCAAGAACGACCACAAGCTGTTCGAGATCAAGTACCAGATCGAGCCGCAGCGCACCCTCGTTCTTCCCGGCATCAAGCCCACCTCGGATGTCGAATTCCGCGTCAGTTCGCTCAAGGTGGAGATGCAACTCCTGCACGAAGGCGACCTGCTCCTGTTCATCGACGGGTTGCGCCGCAACCTAAAGTCGCACGTCCTGGTGCGCACCTGCACCCTCCAGCGGCTGACTCGCGCCGGCCCGGATCGCGGCATCGCGCCGCGGCTGCGCGCCGACTGCGTCATCGACCTCGTCACGATTCTCGACAAGAATCTCAAGTTGAGCTGACCGAGCCGGCCGGGGAACCCATCATGAAATTGCCAACGATCGCCAGGAAGACCCATCGCTGCGGGATGCTTGTGGCCGCCCTGCTCCTCGCCACACCGTCAGCGCTCGCCGCCGACGCGGACCTCGGGCGACTCTTCTACACGCCACAGCAACGCGCGGATCTCGACCGCAAGCGCACGACGAATGCCGTCGAGGCCGATGTGGTCGTGATCGAAAGCCTCGTCACGGTGAACGGGCGGGTCAGCCGCTCCAGCGGAAAGACGACGACCTGGATCAATGGCGTGCCCCAGTACGACACGTACGCCGGCCGGGATGCCACGCGGGTCGCGATCGACGACAACGGCAAGGACACTTCGGTGAGCGTCGGCGACACGCTCGACCGGACCCGCGGCGAGGTGCGTCCCGCCATCGAGCCGGGCGGTATCGAGATCCATGGCAACCCGCGCAACAGTCCAGCGCCCGCGCGCTAAGATGCCGACCGGGAAAGGCGTTCGCCCGCCGGTCCGATTGGCGATGCACCCGATGAGGCGGCACCGCCGCGGGCCGCGCATCCGGCGCCAGCGCGCATTCGGGCTCGCGCTCATTCTCGTGATCCTCGTGATGGGATCCGTGGCGGCGCTGCTGAGCGGGTTCTCTCCCGCATCGGTGCGCGTCGATCGCGACAAGGTGACGGAGCGCGCATTGGCGCAGGCGAAGGCTGCCCTGATCGGTCGCGCCGCGCGTGATGACTATCGCCCGGGCAGCCTGCCATGCCCGGACACCGACGGAGACGGATCAGCAGAATTGTTTGCGGGCATCAATTGCCCGGCCTATATCGGCTTACTACCCTGGCGCACGCTCGGACTCCCCGAACTGCGGGACGGCTCGGGCGAAAGGCTCTGGTATGCGCTGTCGCCGAACTTCCGTGACCACACCGCCGCGCAGCCGATCAGCAGCGACAAGCGCGGAGATGTCGTGACCGAATCAGCGTCCGGCTTGTCCGTCGCGGGCAACCTCGTCGCGCTGATCATCGCGCCGGAGCGCGCCGTTGCGGGGCAGGCACGCCCCAGTGCAAATGCGAGCGACTACGTCGAGTTCGTCAACCCGACGCCACCCGGCCCGGCCGTGTACGACTATCGATTGAGAGCCGACTCAAACGATTCGATTCTGCCGATCTCGCACCGCGATCTCTTCACCGTGGTCGATCAGGCGACGTTCAGCCGCATGCAGAAGTCGCTCGTCCCGAAGATGCAGGCGCTGGCCGCCAAATGGGGGCGTTATCCATACGCGATGCCGTTCAACCCCACCGTGTTCCCTGCGACGGGCATGCCGGCGACCTACGAGGGTCTGCTGCCATGGGTGAAGGCGTCCACCAGCGGAGCCCGTTGGGAAACCCCCACGGTGACCCAAACCGGTGGAGCGGGGACTCTTAATCCCGGGACTTCCTGCAGCATTGGCCCGCCGGGTGTCGTGATTCCGAATGACAAGTGGTTGACTTGCGTGATTGATCACACCGGCACGGTCACATTCCGGATCGAAGTCATTGCGCGTGACGCCGGCCGCAGTTTTCATGACATCGCCTGGGACGCCGCGCCCACCGCTGACCTGACCACAGGCGACTGGGTCGGGTACCAGTGGAATACCCCGGATGCCACCAGCGCTTCGGTGCGATTCACCGGAACGACCACCAATACCAACACTCCCGTCACCGTCAGGCTGAACATCGACCTCGCGTACTGGGCGGACAATACCTATCCCTGGGTGTCGGTGCCCCCGGGCGCTTGCACGCCGCCCGCCGACGGGATGATCCGAGCGTGGCCACGAGACTGCGATGCGGTCTGGTTCGTCGCAAACGACTGGCAAAAGCAAACCTACTACGCGCTCGCGCCCGCCTATGCGTTTGACGGAGGCGGCGCGTGCGGGACATGCCTGACCGTTAACGGCGTAACCCCGCCGACAAACAAGCGGGCGATCGTGATCCTTGCCGGACATGTTCGCAACGGCACGGCCCGCCCTTCATCGATGATCGGCGAGTACCTCGAGGGCGAGAACGGCACCACTGCAGACAACCTTTTCGAGACCGGTCCCCGCACCTTCATCCGCAATGACAAGATCGCGATCCTGGCGCCGTAACGCGGCGGCGCCCGCCGGCGCGCGCGGCTTCACGCTCACCGAACTCGCGATCGTCGTGCTGATCGTGGGACTCCTGATCGGCGGGCTCGTGCTGACGCTAGAGGCGCAGAACGAGGCACGTCAGTTCTCCGAAACGCGGGCGCGGATCGACACCGCACAGGAGGCGCTGATCGGCTTCGCGATCCGCAACGGCAGGCTGCCATGTCCGGCGGCGCCCGCCGGGGCCCCGAACGCGTTCCGGACCGGGACCGCGATTTCGGTCGCCGGAACCGGAGAAGAAGCGTTCGGAGCGGGCGGCGATATCACGAACGGGATCTGCTGGCAGTTTCGCGGGCTGCTGCCCGCCTCGACGCTCGGGCTCGGCACAACGGACGCGCAGGGCTACATGCTCGATGCCTGGGACACGCCGATTCGCTACTCGGTCACGAACTGGTCGGTCGCCGCAGCTCCGCCGCCACCGGCGCTTACGCCGCCGTCGCTGCCTTACAACAACGTGTTTTCGCGAACGGGCGGCATCGCCGCTCTGGGAATCGCCGGACTCAGCCCGGATCTGCGGATCTGCAGCGCAGCGGCCTGCGGAGCCGGCCAGGTGCTCACCACCGCAAACACCGTTCCGGCAGTCGTGTTCGCGGTCGGCAAGAACCGCAGGCTCCTCGGCCACGATATGGACGAGGCAGAGAACTTCGACGCCGACACCGACTACGTCGCGCATGAGCCGCGACCTGCCGGCGCCACAACTGGCGGCGAGTTCGACGACATCGTGACCTGGCTGTCGGTGAACATCCTCGTCAACCGAATGGTCGCGGCCGGTGCGCTGTAGCGGTCAGGGAAGCGTGAATTTGTTCACACTCGCGCCGGGCGCTGGCTGCGCCTGGCGTCCCGTCGTAGAATGGCCGGTACAGCGTTTGCTTCTGCTCCGCAGGTTCGCACCAACCCACTCCAATACGACCGGATGAGCAACGTCAGCGAACTGCTAAGCCGCCTTCGCACGGCGGGCGTCGAGCCCGGCGATCCGGAGGACATCCGGCTCAAGAAGCAGCTTCTCATGTTCGCGATGGCGCTCACCATCGCGGTGCCGATCGTATGGGTGGCGGGCTATCGGCTCTTCGGGGTGACAATCTCGACGACGCTGCCGATCCTGTATCTCCTCCTGTCACTCGCGAATCTCGGCGTCTACCTCGTCTCGCAGAACTTCGGTCGCTGGCGCCTGCTCCAGCTCGGCCTGTTCCTGTTCTATCCGTTCGTGCAGCAGCTCTCGATGGGCGACTTCATCACGGCGAGCGGCTACATGCTGTGGGGACTGCTGGCGCCGGTGGGGGCGATTCTCCTCTACAGCGCGCGCGACTCGATCCCCTGGTTCTTCGGCTATGCGATGCTGATTGTGATGGCCGCCGGACTCGACTACCAGCTCGTCGACTCTTCCACCTCCGCGGCGCGCGTTCCGGCCAAGGTGAGCGTCGTGTTCTTCGCGCTCAACTTTTTCGCGATTTCGAGCCTCGTCTACGCGCTGCTGCGTTCCGCCTCGTCGGAGCGCGAGAAGTCCAAAGCACGCCTCGAGGAGGCGCACCGGCTGTTGCAGACCGAGCAGGAGCGCTCCGAGCGGCTGCTGCTGAACATCCTTCCGGGCCCGGTGGCCGAGCGGCTGAAGCAGGAGAACGGCACCATTGCCGACGGTTTCGCGGACGTCACGGTGATGTTCGCCGACATCGTGAACTTCACGACGATCGCCGAGGGAATGTCGCCGAACCAGATCTTCGCGATGCTGAACAAGGTGTTCTCCTCGTTCGATTCGCTCGCGGAGAAATACGCCCTGGAGAAGATCAAGACGATCGGCGACGCCTACATGGTCGCGGGCGGCCTGGACGACGGCGACGTCCGCAACTATTCCGAGTCGATCGCGAACATGGCGCTCGAGATGCGCGACCTGCTCGCAAACGACCTGACGGTCAACGATCAGCGCGTGGCGATCCGGATGGGCATCGGCACCGGTCCGGTCGTCGCCGGGGTCGTGGGCAAGAAGAAGTTCATCTAA
>JAABRB010000119.1 GCA_011391185.1 Betaproteobacteria bacterium | reverse complement strand
AGGAGGGGAGATCCACCCGGCCCCGCATCCGCGGGGCACCCCTCCTTGGAAAGGAGGGGAGGACCACCCACCCGGCACTGGGTGAAATGGGTCGACCCGTTTCCCAAGCCGTCGTACCTCTTCGCGATCGTGGCGGCCAGGCTCGACAGACTTGAAGACGTCTATGTCACCCGCTCCGGCAAGCGCGCGCAGCTCTCGGTATTCGTCGAGCCCGGCAAGCTCGACCAGGCCGGGTTTGCCATGCAGGCCCTGAAACGATCGATGAAGTGGGACGAGGATGTGTTCGGACTGGAGCTCGACCTCGACCAGTACATGATCGTGGCGGTCGGCGACTTCAACATGGGGGCGATGGAAAACAAGGGTCTCAACATCTTCAACACCAAATATGTCCTCGCGCGGCCGGACACGGCCACCGATCTCGATTACCAGAACATCGATCGCGTGGTCGCTCACGAATATTTCCACAACTGGACGGGCAACCGCGTCACGTGCCGCGACTGGTTCCAGCTCTCACTCAAGGAAGGGCTCACCGTCTTCCGCGACCAGGAATTCGGCGCGGACATGACCTCGCGACCGGTCAGCCGCATCCGGGAAGTGCGCAATCTGCGCGCCGCGCAATTCCCGGAGGATGCCGGGCCGATGGCGCACCCGGTGCGCCCGCAGTCCTACATGGAAGTCACCAACTTCTACACCGCGACGGTGTACGAAAAGGGCGCCGAAGTCGTGCGGATGATCCGCACGCTGATCGGCGGCCGGGCGTTCCGGCGCGGCATGGATCTCTATTTCGAGCGCCACGACGGCCAGGCGGTGACCTGCGACGAGTTCGCGCAGGCCATGGCGGATGCATCGGGCGCCGATCTCGCGCAATTCAGGCGCTGGTACGACCAGGCCGGGACGCCGGTGATCGACGCGACGGGTGCGTATGACCCCGCGACGCGGCGCTATGTCCTCGACGTCCGTCAGGCCTGTCCGCCAACGCCCGGCCAGGACGCGAAACTGCCGTTCCACATTCCGTTCTCGGTCGGCCTCGTCGGTCCGGACGGACGGGATTTTCCGCTGCGACTCGAGAGCGAGGCCGGCGCAAGCGAAACGACGCGCGTGCTGTCGATCAAAGAATCGCACCAGCGCTTCACGTTCGTGGACGTCCCCGCGGCGCCGGTGCCCTCGTTGTTACGCGATTTCTCGGCGCCCGTGATCCTCAGGTTCGACTATCGGCCGGAAGAGCTCGCCCACCTGATGGCGCACGACGCCGACCCGTTCAATCGCTGGGAAGCCGGCCAGCGCCTCGCGAGAAATCTGCTGCTGGACGGAATTGCGGCGCATCGCGCAGGACAGGAGCTCACGGTGCCCGGATCTTTCGTGGCCGCGTTTTCCCGCGTGCTCGCGGACGCCGCCGATGATCCGGCGTTCGCAGCGGAGGCCCTGACGCTTCCCGCGGAAGTCGTCATCGCGGAGGAGATGGACGTCGTCGATCCGGACGCCCTCCACGCCACCCGCACCGCCATCGCCGGGCATCTTGCCCGCGCGCTACGCACCGAGCTCGCCGGCGCGTACGCGGCACATTCCGTCACGGGACGCTACAGCCCGGACGCCGCAAGCGCCGGCAAGCGTGCGCTGCGCAATCTCTCTCTCGCGTATCTGATGGAGCTGGCCGACGACGAGTCCCGCGGGCTCGCGATCCGCCAGTTCGAGCGCGCCGACAACATGACTGACGCGATGGCCGCGCTCTCCGTGCTTGCGAACTGCGATTGCCCCGAGCGCCCGCAGGCGCTCGACGCGTTCTACACGAAATGGCATGGCGAGCCCCTCGTGGTGGACAAGTGGCTGCGCGTGCAGGCGACTTCCCGGCTGCCCGGAACACTCGCCGAAGTGCAGCGGCTTCTCGGGCATCCGGCATTCGAAATCGCCAATCCGAACAAGGTCTACGCGCTGATCGGCGGGTTCGTCATGGGGAATCACGTGCGCTTTCACGCCGCCGGCGGGGCCGGCTACGCTTTTCTTGCCGATCAGGTCGTCAGGCTCGACGCCCTCAATCCGCAGGTCGCGGCGCGCATGGCGCGCGCATTCGACCGCTGGAAGCGGTTCGACCCGGATCGGCAGGCGCACGCCCGCGCCGCCCTCGAGCGGATCCGGGAGACCGACGGCCTGTCGAAGGACACCACCGAAGTCGTGACCAAAGCGCTGGCGTAACGCCGTTTACTCCACACCCTCCGCAGCAGAGAGTGCTCCGGCGCGCTCCCGTCCGGGAACCCGCGCGTCAACGGACCTGCATCACGCGCATGCTCGGCCTATCCCGTGCAGGCGCTTCGCTGACGCGGCTTGACCCTCCCACAGCGTTGGGGCAAGCTGCCTGTCAACCCAGATTTTCCGGGCTATTCCAAGGGGGGAGATTGCAATGAAGATCATCCGCAACCTGTCGGCCGCCGCGCTCGTCCTCGGCCTCGCGCTCGCCGCCGACAGCGCGATCGCTGCCAAGAAAGTCGTCAAGGTGGTGTTCATCGGCCCGCTCACCGGCGGGGTGTCGGTCAACGGCCTGGGCGGGCGCAACTCCGCCGACCTCGCGGTGCGGCTGCGCAACGAGGACCCCAAGGCCAAGTACACGTACGAGATGGTGGTGCTCGACGACGAGTGCAAGCCGAACGTCGGCGTGCAGGTGGCGACCAAGGCCGCCGCCGATCGCGCGATCATCGCCGGCGCGACGCACTACTGCTCGGCGGTGGCGATCGGCACCGTGGACATCTATCACAAGTTCGGCCTGCCGGTGGTCGTGTGGGGCGCGGTGCTGCCCGACATCACCTACGGCAACGACTACAAGGAGATCCATCGCGTCAACGGCACGATGATCAACCAGAACGAGGTGAACGCCAAGTTCTCCACCGGCCAGGGCTTCAAGAAGATCGCGGTGATCCACGACACCACCGACTACGGCAAGGGACACAACAAGTATTTCAGCGAGTTCCTCGCCAAGAACGGCGGCAAGATCGTCGGCACCTTCGGTGTCACCGCCGACCAGCAGGACTTCAACGCCGAGCTCACGCAGATCAAGTCGCTGAATGTGGACGCGATCTACTTCGGCGGCCTCACGCCGATCGGCGTGCGCATCCGCTCGCAGATGGACAAGCTCGGCATCAAGGCCCAGCTGATCGGTACCTCGGGCATCGTCTCGGACGCCTTCCTCACGGGGCTCGGGCCGCTCGCCGAAGGCACGCTCGCCTTCCGCGAAGGCGCGCCGATCGATAAGCTGCCCGGCGGCCTGTTTTTCACGGCAAAGTACGCTCAGGCCAAGTACGCCGAATCGCCCGAGGCTTACGGGGCGTTCGCGTTCGCCGCGATGAACCTGATCCTCGACACCATCGAGAAAGTCGGCCCGGATCGCAAGAAGGTCACTGCTGCGCTCAACAAGGTCAAGGACGTCGATTCGATCGTCGGCAAGATCAGCTTCGACGACCACGGCCAGAACACGATCGCGGCGATCACCAAGTATGTCGCCCAGGACGGCAAGTGGGTCGTCTGGGAAGACAGCGAGTACGCCACGGGCAAGCGCAAGCTCGCCGGAAAGTAAGCCGCCGCCCGGCGCGAGCTCCGGGAGGGCGGGCGCGCTGCCCGCCCATGGAGCGATTGCGCCTACGCCCGAACCGCAATGGACGCCGGACTCCTCGCGCAATTCGTCGCCAACGGCCTGATGCTGGGCATGATGTATGCCCTGGTCGCGGTCGGCTTCACGCTGTTCTTCGGCGTGCTCGACATCATCAAGTTCAGCCACGGCGACGTGCTCACGGTGGGCACCTTCGCCGGCTTCTCGACATACCTCGGGTTGCAGGCGATCGGCGCGAGCAACCCGTGGTTGCAGGTCGTGGCGGTGCTGCTGATCGCGACCGGCGCCATGGCGATCCTCGGTGCGTTGATCGCGAAATATCTCGTGATGCCGCTCAAGGCCGCGCCGCCGCTCAACATCCTGCTGGTGACGCTGATGCTCGGCACGGTCCTGCGCGAATGCGTGCGGCTCTTCTTCCCCGACGGCGCGAATCCGAAGCGCTTTCCCGCGCTCCTGCCGGACAGCGCGGTTGCGCTCGGCAGCTTCAACCTGCGCCTGGACAGCGCGCTCCTGTTCCTCGGCGGGCTCGCGGTGATCGTCGCCATCCACGTGCTCATCAACCGCACCAGGCTCGGCCTGGCGATCCGCGCGGTCGCGCAGGACGAAGAGACCGCGAAGACCATGGGCATCAACTTCACGCTGATCGTGCTGGTGACCTTCGCGCTCGGCTCGGCGGTGGCGGCCTTCGCCGGGGTGATGAACGGCCTGTATTACAACGAGATCAACTTCGGCATGGGCCTGTTGCTCGGGGTGATCGGCTTCAGTGCGGCAATCGTCGGCGGACTGGGCAACATCTACGGCGCGATCCTGGGGGGTTTCCTGTTCGCCGCGCTGCAGACGGTCGGCGCCGTGGCGTTGCCGTTCGCGAGCGCCTACAAGGACGTGTTCGCCTTCGCCGTGGTGATCGCGATCATGGCGTGGCGCCCGACCGGCCTGATCGCCGAGAAAACGAGCGAGCGCGTATGAGCGTGCCGTTGTGGCCGGGTGCGCTCGCCGCAGGGCTCGTGACGGCGCTCGCCATCGCCTTCATGTGGGCCGAGAACGAGTGGGAAGTGGTGGGCGTGCTCGCCGCGGCAGTGGTCGGCACCCTGGTCGCGCGGCGCTGCGGCTGGCTCGAACCGGCGACGCGCGCCTTCACCCAGCGCGAGTCCGCGATGAACCGCCTCGCGATCGCGGGGGTGATCGTGTTCGTTGCGTTCTTTCACGACGACCATTTCCCGCTCCTGATGGTCGGCACGGTGCTGGTCTACCTCCTCGTTTGCCTGGGGCTCACCATCCAGTTCGGCTACGCCGGGATGGTGAATTTCGCCCCCGCGGCGTTCCTGGGTGTCGGCTGCTACACCGCGGCGGTGCTCAGCGCGCACACTGCGATCCCGCATCTTCTCGTGCTCGCCATCGGCGGCGCGGTGGCAGCGCTCGTCGGCTCCATCCTGATCCTGCCGGTGATCCGTACGCGCGGGCACTACTCGGCGGTGGTGACGATCGCCTTCGTGCTGCTGTTCAAGACCTTTCTGGAAGTCAACGATACGCTCGGCGGGCCGCAGGGCCTGAAGCTGCCCAGCATGCAGGTGCTCGGCTGGAAGTTCAACGAGAACTTCAGCGTCGCGGGGATCGAGTTTTCCTTCTACATGAGCTACGTGCTGATGGCGCTGCTGCTCGTGGTGATCGGCTTCGCCATCACGCGCCGGCTCGAGCGCTCGTGGATCGGCTTGAGTCTCGACGCCGTGCGCCTGGACGAGACGGCCGCGGCCTGTTTCGGCATCCACATCGCGCGCTGGAAGACCGTCGCCTTCACGCTGGGCAACTTCATGGCCGGGGTAGCGGGCGCGCTCTACGCGCTGATGCTCGGTTTCATCGCACCGACCAACTTTTCCTTCGGCGACTCGCTGATCATGGTGTCGATCATCCTGCTCGGCGGCATCGGCAATCCCTGGGGCGCGGCGCTCGCCGCGGCGATCGTGGTGATGCTGCCCGAGAAGCTGCAACTGATCCAGGAGTACCGGTTCCTGCTGTTCGCGGCGCTGGTGATTCTGGTGCTGTTGTACCGCCCGGAGGGACTGCTCACGCGGCGACTGCGCGTCTATCTGCCCGGCTGGCGGCCGCGATGAGCGCGCAGGTGCTCGCACTCGAGGGCTTGAGCCGCCGCTTCGGCGGACTGGTGGCGCTCGACAAGCTCGACATGCAGGTGGGCGAAGGCGAGATCGTGGGTCTCATCGGCCCGAACGGCTCGGGCAAGACCACGGCATTCAACGTGCTCACGGGTATCTACGAGGCGAATGAGGGCCGGGCGAGCTTCCTCGGGCGCGACATCACCAACCTGCCGGCGCAGGCGGTCTACGATGCGGGCATCGCGCGCACCTTCCAGCGCTCGCGCCTGTGTCTGCCGCTGTCGATCGTCGACAACATCATGATCGGCAGTCACAAGCGACTGCGGCGCGGGCTATGGTTCAACCTGTTCAGCCGCGCGGCCTTCGCGCGCCAGTTCGTGCAGGCTTTCGAGGAGGCGCGGGAGCTGGTGCGTGTGTTCGATGCGCCGCTCGCAGAGCGCATGTTCGAGGCGGTAGGGGCCCTGCCGATGATCGACCGGCGTCGCATAGAGATCTGCCGCGCGCTGATCAGCCAGCCCAGGCTGCTCCTGCTGGACGAGCCCTCGGCCGGCATGACAGAGGACGAGACGCGCGAGCTGATGGACGACATCATGGAGATCCGCGGGCGCATCGCGGGACTGACCATCGTCATCATCGAGCACGAGATGGGCGTGATCGAGCGCATCACCGACCGCTGCGTGGTGCTCAATTTCGGCAAGAAGATCTGCGAGGGAAGCTATCGCGAAGTGGCGGCCGACCGCCAGGTGCAGGAAGCCTACCTGGGGGTGGAGTGAAGACACAATGAGCCCCGGACGATCGCTCGAAGTGCGGGACGTCTACGCCGCCTACGACAAGGCCGACGTGCTCGAGGGCGTGACGCTTTCGGTCGCTCCCGGGAGCATCACCTGTCTGCTCGGCTCGAACGGCTCGGGCAAGACCACGCTCATCCGTGCCATCCTCGGCCTCACGCCCCCCCGCGCGGGCTCGATCCGCTTCGGCGAGGCCGAGCTGAGCGGCCTGCCGACGCACAAGGTGGTCGCCGCGGGCATCGCCTGCATTCCCGAGGGACGCAAGGTGTTTCCCAA
The DNA here is from genome assembly GCA_011391185.1 of Betaproteobacteria bacterium. The sequence continues at coordinate 2,559 of JAABRB010000119.1, read as the reverse complement.
GCTCACGGTGGAGGAGAACCTGCGCCTGGGCGCGTACCAGGAAGCGTCGGATGCGACCATAGCGGCGCGGCTCGCGCGTGCCTATGAGATCTTCCCGCGCCTCGCCGAGCGGCGTGCGCAGATCGCCGGCACCATGTCGGGCGGCGAGCAGGCGATGGTGTCGATCGGCCGCGGCCTGATGGGCGCACCGCAGCTGCTGCTCATCGACGAGCCGTCGCTCGGACTCTCGCCGCTGCTCGTGAAGGAGAATTTCAACACCATCCGGCGCATCAACGAGCAGGGCATCACGGTGTTCCTGGTCGAGCAGAACGTGCGCCAGACGCTCACGATCGCGCAATTCGGCTACGTTCTCTCGCAGGGCCGCGTGGTCGCCTCCGGCAGCGCGCAGGAGCTCGCGCGCGACGCGGCGGTGCACCAGGCCTATTTCGGATAGCGGCAGGCGTCGCAATCATGGGTCGATTTCCAGACACTATTCGATAACCAGCTCCGCGTGCCGCGCCACGACGGCGGCGAGGACCCGCGCACCCGCCACGAGATGCTCCGCATCGGTGTGTTCCTCGGGATTGTGGCTCAGCCCGGCACGGCTGGGGACGAACAGCATGCCGGTGGGGCAATGCCCCGCGAGATGCACCGAATCGTGGAATGCGCCGGACAGCATCTCCATCGAAGCGAGCCCCAGCCGATCCGCCGCCTCCCGGATGGACGCCCGCACCGCGTCGTCGAACCAGGTCGTCGGCAGCGCCATGGTCTGCGTGAAGCGAACTTCGCAGCCATGGCGCGGCACGGCGCAAAATCCGCTCAGCAGCGCCTCGCAGGCGTCGAGGGCCGATGCCTCCGGATGGCGCGCGTCGATCGTCAGGGTCGCCTCGCCCGGAATCGTATTGATCGAGCCCGGCGCGAGCTGCAGCGTGCCGATGGTGAGGCGTAGGCTCCTCGTGCGCTCGGCAAACGCGTACGCCCGGCCGGCGAGATCGGCGAGCGCGCGCAGCGCGTCGCGCCGGTGCTCGAGCGGCGTGGTGCCGGCGTGCGCTGCCTGGCCCAGCGCCCGCACCCGGTACCAACGCACGCCCTGGATGCCCCGGACCGCGCCGATCGGCACCGTCGCTTGCTCCAGCACCGGGCCCTGCTCGATGTGGGCTTCGATGAACGCATGCGTACCGAGCTGCAGTTCCCGCAGCGGGATGTCGGCGAGCTCGCGCTGCATCCGGTCGACGCATTCCCCGTAACTCACGCCCTGCGCGTCAAGCGCAGCCCGGAATTCGGGCAGCCGCGCCGGGTCGACGAACGCCGCCGATCCCATGGAGCCGGGCGCGAAGCGGCAGCCCTCCTCGTTCGACCAGACCACCACTTCGACGGGGCGCCGCGTACGCGCCCCCATGTCGTGCAGGGCCGCCAGCACTTCCAGTCCGGCGCAGACGCCGTAGGCGCCGTCGAGCTTGCCGCCGGCGGGCTGCGTGTCGATGTGGCTGCCGGTCAACACCGGCGCGTCTCCGTCAGTCCCCTCGCGGCGAAAGAAAAGATTCCCGGCCGCATCCTGGAACGCCGTGCAGCCCAGCGCGCGCGCGTACTCGGCAAGAAAACGTCGCGCCTGCAATTCGGAATCGGTGAGCGCCTGTCGATTGACGCCACCGTCCGGCCGCGCGCCGAATTGCGCGAGCCGACTCACCCGCTCGATGAGCCGGCTCGCCGATACGTACTCAGTGATGTCGCGAGGCATGGTTCGGGCGGGGATGACCGACTCAAATCACGCCGGCGTCACGCAGCGCACGGATGCGCGCGGCGTCGTAGCCGAGCTCCCGCAGCAGCGTCTCGGTGTGCTCGCCGAGCGCGGGCGCGGACCGGGCGGGCGGATCGTCGCCCGGGCTACGCACCGGCGGGGCCACCATGCGGTACGGTCCGCTGGTCGGATGCGTGAGCGTCTGCAACCTGTCGAGCCCGGTGACGAAGGGGTTCTCGAGCGCCTGCGCGAGATCGTTGATCGGCGCGGCCGGAACCGTGCCGGCGAAGTGCGCGAGCCACGCCTCGGTTGTCCGCTCCCCGAGCGCCGCGTCGAGCAGCCCGGTCAGGAGATCGCGGTGCTGCAGGCGATCGGCGAAGCGATGAAATCGTGCGTCCTCGATCCACTCCCGGCGACCGAGCTTCTCGCACAGCGCCGGCCAGAATTTCTCCTTGTTGCACATGATGTAGATCCAGCCGTCGCGCGTGCGGTAGAGCTGGCAGGGCGTCAGCGCCGGATGCGCCGAGCGCGGCAGGCGCGTGGCGACGGCACCCTCGTTCAGGTACCACGTGGCCAGGTAGCAGGTGTTCGCGAGCGCCATGTCGAACAGGCTCACGTCGATGTCCCGCCCGGCTCCCGTGGCACGCGCCGCGGTGAGCCCCGCGAGCAGCGCGTACGCGAGCCCGAGCCCCGTCATCAGATCGACGATCGAGAGCCCGAAGCGGGTCGGCGGCGTGTCCGGCTCGCCGGTCAGCGAGAAGTAACCCGCCTCGGCCTGCATCAGATAGTCGAACCCGGGACAGGCCGCGCGCGGGCCGGTCCGCCCGTAGGCGCTCAGGTGC
>JAABRB010000118.1 GCA_011391185.1 Betaproteobacteria bacterium | reverse complement strand
GACGGTGCGATCACCGAAGCGTTCGATCGACAGCGGATCCAGACCACCGACCGCGGGATCGTCGAGCACGAGGCCCGCGCCGGCATCCACCGCGACGCGGACGATCAGCCGGCCGCCGGCGGCGGCAGCGATCTCGCTCGCTCGCACGCTGAACGTGTACACGTCGGCCGCGCCGGCGCCGAACGTGCCGGCAAGCGACTGGCCGGTGAATCCGGCGACGCCGCCGAGGTCGGCCACGATGGGCTGGACGCGCACCGACCCGTCGGCGTACGCGACGCTTTCGCCTGCGCCGCCTACCGCGACCGCGGCGACCAGCAGGCCGTCCTCATATGCGTAGCGGTTGCCGCTTCCATCGGCAAGGTTGCGCACCGCCGCGAGCCGGCCCGCCGCGTCGTACTGGTAGATGAGCGTCGTGCCGTCGGCCGCAGTCGCCCGCGCGAGCCGGCCGGCGGCATCCTGCACGAAGCGGATCGCCGCGCCGCTCTGGCCCGTGACGCCGCTATCGCCGAAGTACAGCCGGCCGCCGGCCGGCGCGCGGATCTCGGTCGTCCCGCGCGTCGCGTCGATCAGATAGCGCGTGCCGTTCGGCGCGGTGAGCATGTAGTCGGCGCCGGTGAAGGCGGGACTCGCCGGATTGTAGGCATGGCCCGACACCGCATCGAAGTAGCGCGCGCCCGACTTCGCGAGCGTGGCGCTCGCCGACGCGAGCGACCAGCCGTGGCCACCGTCCGCGATCCAGTACGGCCGGTAGACCGTGACGGCGCCGACCGTCTCGCGCACCGGCGCGAACGCGAAGCCGGCGCGCTCGCCGGTCGGCAGTGTGAGATAGAGGCGCGTTCCGTCGGCGAAGGCCTCGAACACGCCGAGGTCCTCGCGTCCGGTCGCCGCGACGTTCGTCTCGATGCGCAGGTCGCGGCCGAGCAACGACCAGCCCTGCCCGAACGAGCCCGCGGCGTCGGCCGCAATGCTGTCGTAGTAGCGCGCGAGCGCGAAGTCGACGCCGCCGAGCGACACCGTGAGATCGGCCTCGGTGCGAGCGTATTGCCCCGGCTTCGCGCCGGTGCGTAGCTCGACGTCGGCATCGATCACGCTCGTGCGCCCACCGATGTCGCGCGCCGAGAGTCGCAGCGTGTAGAAGCCGTTGGCGTATGCCTCGGCGTGCAGCGTCGCCAGTTCGCCTTCGACCGGTGACTCGCCCTGCGCAACGATCACGGGTTCGCCACCGGCGCGGGATACGAGCTCAAGCCGCCAGAAGTCGAGATTCGCGTCCTGGACCGCGCCGCCGATCGGCGTGGTTGCCTCGATCAGCGCACCGGCGAGGAGGCTGTCGAGCGCTACGATCGGCGCCTGCTTGTCCGCCGGATCGCGCACTTTGAGCGTGGCCGTCGCGCGACCCTCGATGCCATCGGCATCGAGGGCAATCGCCACGAGCGCGATCTTGCCGGGTGCGCCGGGCGTGACGCGCGCGCGCCCGAAAGCGTCGAGTGCGACCTCGGCGCCGTCCACGAAGAGCTGCAGCGAGACGATGTCCGCGAAGCTGTCGGCGAGCGGGTGCACGAGCACGCTCTGGCCGGGCAGCGCCGGGAAGCTCGGCGTGAGCTCGATGCGGACCGACGGCTGCACCGGCGCGAGGGTCGCGCGCAACACGATCGTCTGGCGCGCCCGCGCCTGTTCGTCGCTCGCCTCGAACGTGACGAAGTAGTCGCCGGCCTGGCCGGGGCCCGGCGTCCAGGCGAAGCGACCGGTGTCGGCATCGAGCGCCGCGCCGTCAGGCAGGCCCTCGGCCGCGAACGAGAGGTCGGTGCCGAGATCGGGATCGGTCGCGGCGACGAAGAAGCTCTTCGCCTCGCCGATCAGGAAAGCGTGGTCGGACTCGGCGAGCGCGGGCGCGCGGTTTACGTTCGCCACCAGGATCGTGACGCCCATCGCGACCGGCGTGCCGGACGGATCTTGCGCGATGAAGGAGATCGTGTGGCTGCCGGCCTGGTCGAAGCCGGGCGTCCAGAGGAAGTCGCCGCGGTTCGGCACGAACAGCGCGCCCTCCGGCAGCGCGCCCGCTACGCTCAGCACGACTGGATCGTTGTCCGCGTCGGCTGCGACCACGGTGAACTGGAGCTCGGCGCCTTCGCGCGCGAGCTGCGCGATCATCGGCACGAACGACGGCAGCTGGTTCGCGTTCGCGACGTCAATCCCGATCGTCTCGGTGCTGGCGCGATTTCCATCGGTGACGCGGAACGTGACGTCGTAATGGCCGGCGCGGTTCAGACCTGGCGTCCACGCGAACGCGCCGGTCGTCGGGTCGAGCGTCGCGCCCGGCGGCAGGCTCTGCGCCGAGAAAGTGAGCGGATCGCCGTCGGCGTCGAGTGCCTGCAGCTGGAAGGCGAGCGGCACACCCTCGGTCGCCTGCTTGTCGCCGGCCGGCAGCAGGAGCGGCGCGGCGTTTGCGTTGCGCACGACGAGGTCGAACGTCGCGATGCCCGACTCCGGTGCCGCCGCGCCGAGGTTTCCCGAGTCGGTCGCGGTGACGGTGACCGAACGGGCGCCGATGTCGGCAGCGGTCGGCGTCCAGCGCACGATCGCCTCGCCGTAGACGCCGGTCGGCGTAATCGTCGCGCCCGGCAGCCCTTCTATCATGAACGAGAGCGGATCCTGGTCGAGGTCGCGCGCGCGCACACTTATGGCGGTCTTCTCGCCGACCACCGCGACCGCCGGGCCGGCGTAGTCGAAGCGCGGCGGCTCGTTCGCGCTCTCGACCGAGACGATGAACACGAAGCTTTCCGTGAGCACCGGCCCCGTCCCGCCGTCGCCGTCGTCCCTCGCGAAGACCTTGATCGCGTGATCACCCCGGTCGCCAGCGCCGGGCGCGATCGCGAGCGTGGCCGTCCCGTCGCCGTGATCGGTGAGCGTCATGAACGCAGGCAGCGGAAACCCCGGCTGCTCGCTCGTCGCGGCGAACGCAATCGCGTTCTCCTCCGGATCGGTCGCCTGAATCAGGACCTCGGCGAAGCCGTCACGCACGACTGCGACGTTCGCCACCGGCTCGATTACCGGCGGCCGGTTGAGATTCAGCACCTCGATCGGTACGACGACTTCGGCGCCGGCCGGTATGCCAGTGCCATCGCCGTCGTCGACCGCCGCGAACGTGACGAAGTATTGGCCGGCCTGCGCGTGGGTCGGCGTCCAGAGGAGCTCCCAGGTCTCGGCGTCAAACGTCGCGCCGGCCGGCAGGTCCGCTGCGGCGACCGATACCGAGCGCGCGGTCTCCGAGAAATCGACCAGGCTGCCGTCGGCCGGGTTGCGGAAGGGCGGCGCGTAGAACGGGTTGTCCGGATCCGCGGCGTAGGCGCGGATCAGCAGCGGCTGACCTTCATAGACCTGCCAGCCGTCGAGCTGGCGGAAGACCGGCGCGCTGTTCGCGTTTTCGACGGTGAGGCGCGTCATGACGGTCACGCGGTCCACGCCGTCGCCGACCGTGAACGGCACGTCGTACACGCCCGCCTGCGTAAACCGCGGCGTCCACTCGAAGCGACCGGTCGTCGGATTGAGCGTCGCGCCATGCGGCAGGAACGCGCTCGAGAAGACGAGCTCCCCTTCGCCTCCCGCCTGCAGTGTGAAGCGGATAGGATCCCCCTCGCGCACTGTCTGGTCGGCCGGGTCAACGAGCGCCGGCGGCTGCCGGCTCTCCGCGACGAGCAGCGTGACCGACGCGCTCGCCTGCGCGTTGCCGTCCGCGACGAAGAACCGGACGTCGCGATAGGTGCCGGCCGCGTCGAAGCCTGGCGTCCAGCTGAGGAGGCGGGACGCCGGGTCGAACGTCGCGCCCGCCGGCAGGTTGTCGGCCCAGAATGCGAGCGCGTCGAGCTCGGCGTCGATCGCGTTCACCTTGAGCTCGACCGGCATGCCTTCGCGCGCTTCGACCAGCGCCGGCATGCCGAGGAACTGCGGCGCGCGGTTCCCGCCCGCGACCTCGAGCACGAAGCGCTGCAGCGCGACCGCGCCGCGGCTGTCGAAGGCCGCGAGCGTCACGGGCGTCAGCGCGGCCGCGCCGGTCTCGGGCGTCCACGCGACCTGGCCCGACATCGCATCGACCGTCATCCCCTCCGGGCCGGCGAGCAGCAGATAGACGATCGGCTGGCCGTCCGGATCGACCGCCTGCGCCGCGTACTCGAACGGAGCACCGATCTCGGCGGTCGCGGGCGGGGCGGACACGAACTCGGGCGCGTGGTTCGGCTCGGTGCCGGCGACGACGCCGGTCGAGAACTCCACGCGGCGCCGGTCGGGCGTCGCAATCGAGATCGTGCGCGCGGTCGTGCTCTCGCCCGGCGCGAGCCGGCCGCCGGCCGGCAGCGCACCGGAGAGGTCGATCAGCCAGCGTCCGTCGTCGGCGCGTCCGGCGGCGCCCTCCGGCAGCCCGGGATAGCCGTCGCGCGGGTCGAGCGCGAGGAGCACCGGCAGGATGATCGCGGTGTCGCCGATGTTGGTGAGCGTGACGTCGAACGAAATCGTCTCGAGCACGCGGTCGAACCGGCTGAGTCCGAATTCGAATGAGACGTACGCCGAGAGGTCGCTCACCGCGTCGAATGTCGTGACGTAGTCACCACCGAGGCGCTCGCCGAACGCGCTCGCGACCGTGTCCTCGACGCGCAGCACGTAGCCGTCGGGCAAGAGCGCGCCGTAGGACAACAGCACGGTGCGCGACGCCGCCTCGTACGCGATCGCCTGCAGCGGCCGCGCGCCGGTCGCATCGCCGGTGAGCAAGTAGTTCGCCGGGTTGAGGACACTCGTCGCGAGCGTCGCGTCGCCCGCGAACATGTCCTGGTCGAAGGTGACCGTGATGAACGGCAGCGGCAGCGGCACGACCGCCGCATCGGCCGGGCGCGTCGCCACGACGACGGGCGCACGCACGGGGCTCAGCACATCGACCTGGTGCGACTGGCTGACGAGCACGCGCCCGTCGCTCGTCGCCAACACCACGTCGCCGCGGGTTCCGCCGCGCGCCACCGCCACCTGGCGCAGCGTGGCGAGGTCCACCATCGTCAGGTCGGCGCCGGGCGCAGGCTCGCCCACGCTCGAGATCCGGCCGGCGTTGTGCGAAACGAACAGCAGGCCTGCGAGCGCCGTGCCGGGCCGGCCGAACGCGAGCGAGTCGATGTCCGAATCGAACTCGAGCATCTTCTCGGCGCGCGCCCGATCGGTGAATCGCACGACCTGCTTGCGGTCGGGCCAGGTCGTCGCCCACAGCGCCCCGTCGGGCGCGAACGCGAGGCTGCCGACCCGGAGGTTACGGTCGCGGCTGTAGGGCTCGAACGTACCCGTCAGCGGGTCGAAGATCTCCACGCCTGCGCCGGTGGAAACGAAGATGCGATCGGTGCCGGGCTCCACGGCGAGCGCCATCGCCACGCCGTCACCGTGGCGATTCAGCACGTCGCCGGTCGCGGGATCGAGCTCGAGCAGCGCGCCGCCACCGGTCGTGGCCCAGAGGCGGCCGACCGAATCGAACGCGAGGTTGAACACCGGATCGTCGAGCGACGCCCATGGCGCGCCGGCGGCGCCCCCGTCGGCGTCGAAGCGGTAGAGCTCGCCGCGGTTCGGGCCGCCGGAGACGATGAACGTGCCGTCGGGCGCCTCGACGATCGCCATCGGCCCGATGTCGGCATGGCTCTGCGCGATGCCGGTCGCGAAGGACTGCGCGGCGAACGGGCGCAGCACGGTGTCGAACTCGCTCGGGCGCGTGGGCGGCGGCGCGTTCGGGATGCCGGCCTCGGCTTCGGCGAACACCGGGTTCGTGGACGGCTCGGGCGCCGGTGCGGGCGCGATGCCGAAGTTGGGCGGCGTGGTGCCCGGCACGCTCGGCAACCCGCCGAGGTTCACGCCGGAGTCGTCGGCAGTCGCGTTCACGCCCGGCTTCGGCGCCTCGCGATTTCCCGCGATATCGGTCGCGAGCGCGAGAAATTCGTAGGTGTGCCCCGCCCGGCCCGCGAAGACGAGCGTCCCGGAAGCCTCGGCGAGCTTGCGCTGCCAGATCCGGAAGTCGCCGCCGTCCTCGGCGACGTAGAGCGTGACGTGCTTGAAGCCCGACCCGCCGGCGTCGTCCGCCACGCTCCAGGTGAGCGCGAAGTCATTGGTCGCGCCGATGCGCGCGACGCCGAGCGTGCTCGTCGGTGCATGACCATCGACAACCTGCGCGAGCACCGGCGTGTCCTCGGGCGCCTGACTGTCGAACAGCACGCGCGCGGAGGCCTCGATCGTCGCGCCGGTTGCAACGTCGGCACGCGGCGTCACCGTGTAGGACACGAAGCCGGCACCGGCGCCCTGGGCGTCGTTCGCCTTGAGCAGACCCCGCGTGCCGTCCTGCAGCACCTCGCCGGTGAGCGGATCGATTGCCTGGATGAGCCAGGTGGCGGTCGGCTGCGCCTGGGCAAGATCGATGCCCGCGCTCACGCGCAGGATGAAGCCGCGCGTCGCGGCGAAGTCGACCTCGCCCTGGAAGAGCGAGCGCCCGTCCGGAACGTCGACGGTGATGTCGCCGACCTTGATGTCGCCGAGCTGGAAGCTGCGCGCGTCGAGATCCACGTCGAGCCGCGTGACCACGCGAACCTCGTTCAAGTAGCGCGACGCTCCCGCGGCGTTCTGGAAGCCGATCGAGTACGGCAGCGCCTCGCTCGCCGGCAGCCAGCCCTGCGTGTCGAAGGTTTGCGGGCCGGTGATCGACGCAAGGCCGCGCGCGGCGCCCGCGCCGCCCAGCAGCTGGCTGAAATCGAGCTGCAGGAACTCGCCGCTGTCGGTGGGCGGCGGCCCGAGCGTCTGGAGCTCGGGCGGGATGCCGGCGCCGCGATCGTCGAAATCCAGCCACGGAACGTAGATGCGGAACGCCTCGAAGTGCGTCGGGTTGGTGAGGCCGAGGTCGTGGTCCGCGAAGTCCGGCAGCGCGGCGACCGGAATCGAGTAGGTGAAGCAATCGCTCTCCCGGTACTCGCTGAAGGCGATCGGCGCCGGCGTCCGGAGATCATGCCCGTAGAGCACGCGCAGGTTGTCGAAGAAGCCGACCATGTCGCCATCGCTGCGGATCTGGTTGCCGCCCGGGCCGAACAGGATGCCGGAGGCGAGCGTCGCCATCAGGCTCACGATGTGCTGCCGCTCGCGGATTGGCGGCAAGTCGCCACCCGGGCGCAGGATCTCGGCGTCCTCGAGCGCGGCGAGATAGAGGTCGATCCAGACGCCCTCGTCGGCGGCGAGCGCGAGCAGCGCACCGGGCGCATCGTCGTCGGCGAGGATCGCGTTGCGCAGATCGATCGCGAGCGCCGTCTGGTGCGCGACGAACTCCGCACGCGTCATCGTCGTCGCGCTGGCGAACACGTGGAACTGGAATGGGACGAACGGCGCCGTGCACTCGTCCGGCACCTCGACGTTCTCGTTGTACATGCTGACGAAGTCGATTCCGTCGAGGATCGCACCGAGCTCAGGCACCGCCGCGGAGACCTTGGCCTTGACGGCCTCCCACCACTCGCCGAGCCCGGTCGCGCCGTCGTCGAGCAGGCCGTCGAGCTCCGGATAGATCGCGGCCATCTGCGCGCGGAATGCGTCGAAGGCCTTGTCGTGCAGCTCGCGCAGGCCGGGGTAGGTGATGACGTTGAAGCTGATGCCGCCGAAGCCGTCCGCCGGATGGTCGAAGAGATAGCCCGAGGCGACCAGGTGGCCGTCGGTGTTCGCGATCGACTCGAGGTTGACCCACGGGACCGTCTCGTTCGGGCTTCCCGCGGCCCCCTCGGGCGTACCGCGCACGTTGGTGAAGAATTCGAGGTACGGCAGCCCGTAGACGATCCCGTTGAAGTTGAGCTGCGGGACGCCGACCTCGAAGTAGGTATAGGGGGCATCGAGATTGGAAAGGTTCTGCAGCCCGACCGAGTAGGTCGCCTGCTCGCCGGCGAAGATGGCGCGCGGACCGCCGATGCCGATCGTCACCTCGGGTTCGATCGCGCGCTCGACCAGGAAACGGTACGGCACCACCGCGTCGTCGCCCGACGGATTGATCACCTTCAGATCGTAGAGCCCGTGCGGCGCGCCGGTGAGATCGAACGCGGCGATGATCTCCGCGCTGTCGACCACGCGCCACGCAACGGGCTCGTACTCGGCAATGCCCGGCCGCACGAGCTTCACGATCGCGCCGGGCTGGAACTGCGCGCCCCGGATCGTCGTCGTCACGTAGGCGCTGTCGCCGCCGACGTCGGTGTGCACGTCGGTGATCACGAGCGGCAGCAGCTCGGCGCGGAGCCGGATGCCGGTTCCCGTCGCCGGCCCGCTGAAGCCGCGCACGAGCACGTAGTAGGTGCCCGGCTCGGTCGACGGCACGATCGCGGTGAGGTCCGCCGCGAGGGGACCGCCGTACGTCGCGTCGAATGCCGACGCGCTCGGCACCGCATCGTGGCGGATGAAGATCTCGTTTGCCGAGGTGTCGTTGTCCGCGGTCAACCGCACGCGCAGCGTCTGGTCGGCGGGCACGATGATGCGATAGAGGCGCTCGTGCCCCGGGAGGAGCTGGGTGTCGAGCGGCACGCCGATCTCGAGCGTGTCCACTGCGACCGAGAGCGTATCGGCCGAGGCGGTGCGGTTGTTCGCGTCGTTCACGCCCTCGTACACCTGGTTCAGGATGTCGGTGCGCACGATCACGCGGTAGTCGCCCGGCGCCGCGGACGGCATCGTCGTCTCGAGCGCGAGCGTGTACTCCACGCCGGGCGCGAGCGATCCGCTGAAATCGGCGCGGCCGAGCGGCCGGTCGCCGATGTCCCAGGTCGCATCGGTCGACAGGAAGAGCGAGTCGGTCCACGTCCCGGACGCGGCGACGGCGCTCTGATTCATGACGGTCCACTCGAAGCGAACCGGCTCGCCCGAGCGCGCATTCGCCAGCACTGTCACGCCGGTCACGACGAGGTCGGACGGCGGCGGCAGCTCGACGATCATCGGCGCAGCCGAGGCGCGGTCGTTGTTGCGCTCGTTCGCGCCCTCGAACACGGCGCCGGTCGCGTTGTAACGTGCGGGGTCCGTCACGACGAAGGCGTAATAGGCCTCGGTCGCGAGATCGGTCGGAACGCTCAGCGTGCGGGCGACCGTGTAGTGCTCGCCCTGTGCGAGCCCACCGGTGTGGCGCACGGTCGTGAGATAGCGGTCGGCGCGCAGGTCGAGAAAGTCGTCGCGCGAGAGGTAGATGAGATCGTCCCACGCGCCCTGCTGCACCGGCGTGTCGCCGCCGACGTTCGTCACGTCGTACTCGAGCGTGAACGACTGGCCGCGCACCGCGCGCTCCGATGCGTCCAGGCGCGTGACCTGCAGGTCGGGCGCCGAGT
>JAABRB010000117.1 GCA_011391185.1 Betaproteobacteria bacterium | reverse complement strand
TTTTGCCGTTCGACTTTCTCGGTGTAGAACGTACGCCCCGATGCGGGATCGGTCACCTTGTAGTAGCTCGCGCAGCCGGCAACGAGCGCCGCCGCTGCGACAACGATCCACCGCGCCATCGTCCCGATTCTCATTTCATCACTCCTTTCGGATTTCCCGCGTCATGCCGATAGCATAGCGCACTCGCGATCGGCATGATGTTCGCCGCCGTCCGGTTCCGATTTGCCACCTCGACCCATAAACCGTACCGTATGGTGTGGTTTGAAATGGCGCAACCCGAGGATCTGCGATGGCCAAGATCGACATGCGGCGGCTCGCGAAGTTCCTGCGTCCCTATCGCATCACGAGAGGCAAGAACTTCCGACTGAAGGATCACGACCCGGGCGATACGCACCGGTTCAAGTCCGAGCAGAAGGGCGAGGCGAAGGCGCTCCTCGCGCGCGGCGTCGAGTGGCTCGCCGAGGAGCAGGAGAAGCTCTATGCGCAGGACCGCTGGGGCGTGCTGATCCTCTTCCAGGCGATGGACGCGGCCGGCAAGGACGGCACCATCAAACACGTGATGTCCGGAGTGAATCCGCAGGGCGTGCAGGTCACTTCGTTCAAGGCGCCGTCGAGCGAAGAGCTCGATCACGATTTCCTGTGGCGTTGCATGAAGGCGATGCCCGAGCGCGGACGGATCGGAATCTTCAATCGCAGCTATTACGAGGAGGTGCTCGTGGTGCGCGTACACGAGGCGCTGCTCGCGAAGCAGAAGCTGCCGCCGAAGCTCGTCACGAAGCGCATCTGGCAGGAGCGCCACGAGGACATCGCCAGCTTCGAGCGTTATCTCGCGCGGAACGGCTATCTCATCCTCAAGTTCTTCCTCAACGTCTCGCGGGACGAGCAGAAGAAGCGCTTCATGGAGCGACTGGACCGGCCCGAGAAGAACTGGAAATTCTCGAGCGCCGACGCGCGGGAGCGCGGCTACTGGAGCGCATACATGTCGGCGTACCAGGACCTCATCCGCCACACCGCCGCCGAGCACGCACCGTGGTATGTCGTCCCGGCCGACAACAAGTGGTTCTCCCGGCTCGTGGTGGCTGCGGCGATCGTCGAGTCGATGGAGCGCCTCGACCTCCGTTTCCCGAAGGTCGACGCCGCCCTGAAGAAAGAGCTCGCCGCCGCGCGAACACTGCTGCTCGGCGAGAAGCGCTGAACCGCACACATCCCCTCCTTGCTAAGGAGGGGTGGCGGCGAAGCCGCCGGGGTGGTTCGGACTTCGGTTCAGCGCACGCACCACCCCGCCGCCTCCGGCGGCACCCCTCCTCGAGGAGGAGGGGAAAGACTTCAGAGAATCCCCTCCTTTCCAAGGAGCGCTCTGGAACACCACCCCGCCGCCTCCGGCGGCACCCCTCCTCGAAGAGGAGGGGAAAGACTTCGGAGAATCCCCTCCTTTCCAAGGAGGGGTGGCTGCGCAGCAGCCGGGGTGGTTCAATCAGCGTACTGGTCGCGGTGGCGCAGCCATGCCGCTGATGACGGGGGTGTTCGGTTTTTCCTCCGGATTCGTCGGCTACCACCGCAAGCGGTTGATCGACTTTCGCAGCGCGCTGCCGTTTCTGGGCCTAGCCGTTCCGGTCGCAATCGTCGGCGCGCTGATGCTCGCGCTGCTGCACGAGCACGAGCTTCTCCTGAAAGGGGGCTACGCCGTGCTGATGCTCGTGCTTTGCCCGGTCATCCTGCGCCATTCGCCGCCGCCGCACATCGATCCCACGCATCCCGACAACGAAGCATCGGCCGGCGGCCGGCCGATCCGGCGCCTTGCCGACCGGCGCGGCAACAACTACGTATATCGCAAGCCGAAGCAGGGCGTGATCGGCGGGATATTCACGGGCGTGGGTGCGTTTCTGACGGGGCTCCTCGGCGTCGGGATCGGCGAGGTGATCATGCCCCAGCTCGTGAAGCGGAATCACATTCCGGTTGCAGTCGCCGCAGCCACCTCGGTGTTCACGGTCATCGTCACAATCGCAACCGCATCGTTCACGCAGGTCACCGCCCTCATCGCGGCCGGCGGTGTCAATGCGATTCCGTGGAACCTCGTCTGCTACACGATTCCCGCGGTGATCATCGGCGGGCAGATCGGGCCATGGCTGCAGGGCCGCATCGCACAGCGCACCGTGGAGCGTGCCATCGCAATTCTCTTTGGCATCATCGGCATCGCGATGGGGTTCATCGTCCTGCGCGGTCTCGGCGCGCTGCGTTGACCACCAGCGCGTGGGTGCTCCAGCTTCCCGCTACCGGAATATGACGCTCGGCAGCCAGGTCGCCATGGCAGGGAAATAGGAGAGGACGACGAGCATCAGGAGCTGGATGATCACGAAGGGGATGATGCCCCGGTAGATGTGCATCGTCGTCACTTCCGGCGGCGCCACCCCGCGCAGGTAGAAAAGCGCGAGGCCGAACGGCGGCGTGAGGAACGAGGTTTGCAGGTTGACTGCGATCATGATGCCGAGCCAGACCGGGTCCATCCCCATCTTCAGCAGCACCGGCGCGATGATCGGCACCACGATGAAGGTGATCTCGATGAAGTCGAGGAAGAACCCCAGCACGAACAGGAGCGCCATCACCACGATCATGGCCCCGAGCGCGCCGCCGGGCACTGCAGAGAGCGCTCGGTGCACCATCTCGTCGCCGCCGAAGCCGCGGAACACGAGCGAGAAGAGCTGCGCGCCGATCACGATCACGAAAATCATCGAGCTCAGGCGCGTGGTCATGCGCATCACCGGGACGAGCGTATTGTCGCGATAGACGCGCACCAGGGCGACGAGGAGACCCCACGCAATGCCCAGGCACATCAGCACGGCAAAGAACGTTCCGATCTTGTCGCCAGTGGGAATCTCCTCGCGTTGCACCCGCATGTCGACGAAGGTCGTGAGAACGATCACCCCGATCAGGCACGCCGCGGCCACGTAGACCGGCACTGGACGTCCCTCCGCAAGCCGGTGGCCAGCGAGAAGCGTCGCGCCGACCGCGCCGACGCCGGCCGCTTCGGTCGGGGTGGCGATGCCGGCGAGGATCGACCCGAGCACGCAGACGATCAGCACCACCGGCGCGACCAGCGCGTGCATGACCCGAAACGTCATGTTCCCGGATTGCATCGCCTCGTCGCGTGGAATCGATGGCGAGGACTCCGGCCGAAAGATCGCCCAGCCGATCTGGAACAGGATGTACATCCCGACCAGGGCGAGCCCCGGAATCAGCGCGCCGGCGAAGAGGTCGCCGACCGAGATCGGCTCGGGCGAGAAGTTGCCGAGCGCGCGCTGGGCCTCCTGATGCGCGTTCGAGATCTGGTCGCCCAGCACCACCAGAACGATGGATGGCGGAATGATCTGGCCGAGCGTGCCGGCGGCGGCGATCGACCCGCAGGCGAGCCGCGGGTCGTAGCCGCGGCGCAGCATGGTCGGGAGCGACAGCAGGCCCATCGTCACGACGGTCGCGCCGACGATTCCGGTCGAGGCGGCGAGCAGGGCGCCCACCACCGACACCGAAATCCCGAGGCCCCCGCGCAAGGTACCGAAGAGCTGCCCCATCGTGTCGAGCAGCTCCTCGGCGACTTTCGAGCGTTCCAGCATCACGCCCATGAACACGAAGAGGGGCACGGCGATCAGGACCTCGTTGGTCATCACGCCATAGATGCGGTTCGGGAAGAAACCGAAGTATGACGGGTCGAACACCCCCGCGAAGTAGCCGATTCCGGCGAAGAGGAGTGCGGTCCCGCCGATCGTGACCGAGACCGGGAAGCCGAGCATGATGCACAGGCACAGCGCGACGAGCAGCGCAATGCTGATCCACTCGCCGAGGTGGATCACGACCGCAACTCCTGTTCGGCGTCCTTCCAGGTATTCGGCATGACGACGCCCTTGAGAACGAGCATCGAGCGTGCCGCAAGCGCGAGCCCCTGCAACGCCAGCAGGCCGGCGAAGACCAGGATCAGCGTCTTGAACAGGTAGACCGCGGGGATTCCCAGCCTGCCTTCCTGGGAAATCTCCAGGACCGCCCACGACGCACGCACGTAGGGCCATCCGACCCAGGCGATGAGCGCGCACATCGGCAGCAGGAAGACGGACACCCCGATGATGTCGATGATGGCCTTTGCCCGCGGCGAGGCGGTGGCGTAGAAGATGTCGACGCGCACATGGCCGTCGTGCACCAGGGTATAGCCCGCCGCGACCAGGAACACGATCGCGTGCATGTACACGACCGACTCCTGCATGATCGTCGACCCGAGCCCGAACACGTAGCGCATCATGACCAGTGCGAACTGGACCAGCACCATGCAGAGCGCGAGCCAGGAAATGGCCCGGCCGATGTGCTCGTTCAGGGCATCGATCGTGCGCACCGTTTGTGCCAGGGACGTCATGTCGCGCTTCCTCTGTGCATGCCGGCGCTCCTCCCCTGCTTCAGCCCGGCACGCTGCGATTCCGCGCCGGCTCAGGTGTCACGCAATTCGAGGCCGGACCGCGTCGTCAACGCTGCCCGGCCTCGAGAGTGGTAATGCCGATCTCGGCTACGAGTATTTGAACGGCAGCGCGCGCGCGTTCATGAAGCCCTGCTCGCCGATCCGCGTCCACGCAATCGCCTGCTTGCGGAAGCTGATAAAGCTATCGTAGACCTTCGTGGTGAACGCGTCCTTGTGGCCGACCTCCGCCACCACTTCGCCCGACACCTTGCCGATCGCCGAGAGCAGCTCGTCGGAGAACTTGCGCAGCTCAACCTTGTGCTTCGTCAGCAGAACCTCGAGCGAGGTCGAGTTGCCCCAGTAGAACTCGGCGTACTCGCGCAGGGCTTCGGCCTGCACCGCCACCTCGATGATCTCCTGATGCTCCTTGGAGAGGCTTCCCCACACCTTCTTGTTGACCAGCACCTCGCCGGTCGTGTTGGGCTCGTGGAAGCCCGGCCAGTAGTAGTACTTGGCAACCCTGTAGAACCCGAAGGCCATGTCGTTCCACGGGCCCACCCACTCGGTGCCGTCGATGGTGCCGGCCTGCAGCGCGGGGAAGATCTCGCCGCCCGGCAGGTTGACCACCGCTGCGCCGAGCTTGCGCAGCACTTCGCCGCCCAGCCCCGGCATGCGGAACTTGAGGCCCTTGTAGTCGTCGAGGCTGTTGATCTCCTTGCGATACCAGCCGCCCATCTGCACGCCCGTGCTCGCGCGCATGAAAGGTTTGACGCCGAACTGGTCGCCCAGCTCCTCCCACAGCTTCATGCCTCCGCCCCACAGGATCCAGGCGGCATGCTCCATGGCCGTCATGCCGAAGGGCACCGCGGCGAAAAAGTTGAACGCCGGGGACTTGCCCTGCCAGTAGTAGGACACCGAGTGGCTCATCTCCGCGTTGCCGCTGGAGACGGCGTCAAAGGACTGGAATGGGGGGACGAGCTCGCCCGCGGCGAAGACCTTCACTTCCAGCTTGCCGCCGGACATTGCATTGATGCGCTTGGCGAGGTGTTCCGCGCCGGTGCCCAGCCCGGGGAAGTTCTTGGGCCAGGTCGTCACCATCTTGAGCTGCTTGATCCCTTGCGAGATCGCCGGTGCGGAAAGCGTTGAGGCAGCAACTGCGGCCCCTCCGGCCGCGGCGCCAGTCAGAAATTTGCGACGTTCCATGGCGAGTCCTCCCGTTGAATAAAAAGGCAGATTGAAAATCGACAGGCAGTGCCTTTGATGCGATGCGATCGCGGGGTGGAATTGCCGCCGGGGCCCTCCTCCCTGCGCGACTGGAGGCAGTATATGCCAAGTCGCTTGCGGGCAACTGCCGCCGCTCACGCCTGCTGCCGCACCGCGTAGCGCGCGACGAATTCGTCGCGAATGCGCACCCCCAGCCCCGGCCGGTCGGGTGCGGCGATTCCGCCGTCGACCACCGGGAACGTGGCGGCGGAAAGATCGTGCAACATCGGGTTCGCGCCGAGCGAGTACTCGAGGACGAACGCCGCCGGGGATGCGATTGAGACATGCAGCCCCGCGGCGAACATCACCGCGCCGCCCCAGAGGTGGGGCGCGAGCCGCAGCTGGTGCGCGCTTGCGAGGGTTGCGATGCGCTGCGTCTCGGTGAGGCCGCCGCAGATCGCGGGATCGGGCTGCAGCACGTCGACGGCACGCGCGTCGATCACATCGCGGAACTCGAAGCGCGTGAAGAGGCTCTCGCCCGCAGCGATCGGAATATCGGTCGCGGCACGCACCTCCGCCATGCCGGTCAGATCGTCTGGCGACACGGGCTCCTCGAACCAGGCCAGGTCGCAGTCCTCGACGAGCCGCGCAAAGCGGCGCGCATCGCGCGAGTGGAAGGTGCCGTGCGCGTCGCCCATGAGACCGATCGCGGGTCCGAGCGCCTTGCGCGCGGCGATTACGCGCTCGGCGGAAGCCTGCGGCGAGCCGTCCTGCGCGCCGATGCGCATCTTTACCGCGCGAAACCCCTTCTGAACGTAGCCGCCGAGCTGCTCGCCGATCGCATCGGTGGTGGCCCAGCCGCCCGACGCGTAGGCGGGAAGCCAGTCGTGCGTCCTGCCGCCAAGCAGTCGCCACACCGGTACGCCGAGCGATTGGCCGAGGATGTCCCACAGCGCGATGTCGATGCCGCTGATGCCCGAGATTGTCAGACCGCGGCGTCCCAGGCTCGGAAAACCGTGCCCCGCGGCCAGCGCGTAATGCGCACGGCTGCCGTTGTACATCTCCTCCCACAGGCGCGCGGGGTCGCGCGGATCGCGCCCGATGAGCGACGGCGCCAGATCCTGCAGGATGGTGCCGACGAGCGCGCCGTACACGCCCTGCCCGCCGACCGCCGCCTTCGCCTCCCCATGCCCGGTGATCCCGGCGTCGGTCTCGACACGCACCAGCGCCGTATCGAACGACGTGTGGCGCCCATAGTCGCTCACGTGCTGCTGGGCCTCGGGGATCGGGACGTGCAGCCACCAGGCCTTGATCGCAGTGATTTTCATTTCAGCGTTCCGCGATGCGCGGGTAATGCGGCGCGCGGCACTATTCGGTCCGCTCCTTGAGGTCCTCGGCCGTGACCGGCCCAAGGTGCCGGTAGCCGGTTTCGTCGAGATCGCCCGCGCCGATATACCAGCCTGGCGCAATGAGGACTTCGGTCTTGCTCAGGTTGGCAAGCCAATGCTCCTCGCCCGGGCGGATGAAGTGGAAATGGCCCGCGTGCAGTTCGACGCGGTGCTTGCCCACACCCGCGAGGCCGTGTCCCTTGAGGATGTAGCAGACCTCCTCGCAGTTCGCGTGGACGTGCTTCTGGTGCACGGTGCCCGCGCCGAAGTACCCCTGCATCCAGGTCGTGGTCGCGCCGTGGAGGCGGCTGATCGGCTGGTTGAAGTAATCCTGCGTCCAGCCTTCTCCGCGCGAGGTCTTGTAGATCGGCACGAGATCGTCGTGGATCACGGGATGCTTGCGGTCGCGGCTCGCGGTGCGCGGCGCCTTGATTTCGGCCTCGGTAACATCGCCCGTGTAGACGTAGCCCGTCGCCTCGAGGCTTGGCGAGCGGTCGTAGATGCCGTACACCTCGATCGGCTCGGACTTGCTCAGGTTGACGAGCCAGTGCTCCGTGCCGCGCGGGATGTAGTGATAGTGGCCGGCGAAAAGTTCGACCCGGTCATCGCCCGCGCCGGCCAGGCCGTGGCCGCGCAGCACGTAGTACATCTCGTCGCAGTTGTCGTGGCGGTGCTTCTTGTGGATCGCGCCGGGCATGAACAGGCCGCGAAAGATCGTCGACGAGCAGCCGATGCGCCCGTCCATGATCACGCGGAAGTCCGAGATGCTCCAGCCCTGCTTCGGGTCCATGTTCAGCGGCGGGACGTCGTCAACGTGCACGATGGGACAGTGGGTAGCCATGGTTCCTCCTCAGCCTGGGTCGAGCGGATCCGGTGTCGAACCAAGAATTTGCCGGGTATCGCAGCGTGATGCAAGACGTATCGAGTACCGGTATCGGGTACCGGTATCTAGTACCATTTAGCATACCCACTTCGCGTGCCGATGCGAGACGGACGGCCGCTGATATCAGGAGGAGAAACCGATGCTTCCCCACGAACGCCTGCCCTACTCCGCGATCGAAGGCCGCCCGCCGCTCAAGCTGCCCGACGGCGCGCGGCTCGTCGTCTGGCCCGTCATCTCGCTCGAGGAATGGGATCTTTCGCGGCCGATGGCACGCATGGTGATCACGCCGCCGCAGGGCCAGCCCATGATTCCGGATCTGCCCAACTGGACCTGGCACGAGTACGGCAACCGCGTCGGGTTCTGGCGGCTGCGCAGCATGTACGAGCGCCTCGGCATCAAGCCGACGGTGACCCTCAACGCGAAAACCTGCGAGACCTACCCGCAACTCGTCGAAGCATGCATGAAGAGCGGCTGGGAGCTGAACGCCCACAGCTACGAGCAGATTCCAATGCACAAGCTCGAGAACCAGCGCGAGACGATCCAGCGCGCGGTCGAGATCATCACCAAGTTCTCGGGAAAGCGCCCGCGCGGCTGGTTCGGACCCGGGCTCACGCAGACCTTCGACACCATCGACTACCTCGCCGAGGCGGGCATCGAGTACATCGGCGACTGGGTGCTCGACGACGAGCCGGTCCGGCTCAAGACCACCGGCAAGCCGATCGTCGCGCTGCCCTACAACTTCGAGCTGCACGACATCGTCCTGATGGCGCTCCAGTACCAGACCTCGGATGTCTTTCACTCACGCGTGATGGATCACTTCGAGTGCCTGTACGAGGAAAGCGCCGAGCGCGCCAAGTTCATGGCGGTCGCCTGCCATCCCTATCTCTCCGGCGTGCCGCACCGCATCCGCCACGTCGAGCGCGCGTTCGCGGAGATGGCTGGCCGTCCCGGCGTGGTGTTCTGGAACGGCGCGCAGATCCTCGACTGGTTCAACAGCCTGTCCGCTCGGTGAGCAGGCCTGAATGAGCACGGCGGCGGCCCCGGCCGCCGGGCACGAAGCGCCGGACACTGCGCTCGGGCGCGCGATGGTCCTCGCGACCTGCACCGCGGTGACTTTCCTCTACGCGATGACGGTCACGATCGCGAACGTCGCGCTTCCGCAGATGCAGGGCGCGCTCTCCGCCACCCAGGACCAGATCGCCTGGGTGGTCACGTCGAACATCGTTGCCACCGCGGTGATCACGCCGATGGCGGGCTGGCTGGTGTCGCGCTTCGGCTGGCGGCGCCTCTGCAATTCGTGCGTGATCGCCTTTGCCGCGGCGTCGCTTGCGTGCGGACTCGCCGATTCGCTGGAGAGCCTCGTGTTTTTCCGTACGCTGCAGGGCGGGTTCGGCGCGCCGCTCGTTCCGGTCTCGCAGGCCATCGTGCTCGCCACCTACC
>JAABRB010000116.1 GCA_011391185.1 Betaproteobacteria bacterium | reverse complement strand
ATCTCGCGGTGCACGACATCGCGGCGTTCAACAAGATCGCCGAGCAGGCGAAAGCCAAACTCCAGTAGCGAACTCCAGACGGGTGGTTGAGTAGAGTATCCATCCCCTCCTTTTCAAGGAGGGGTGGCTGCGAAGCAGCCGGGGTGGTTCCGGCCCTGGCGAATGCTGCCCACCAGCCCGTCCGCTACGCGTCCACCCCTCCTCGGTGAGGAGGGGAACGAAACTAGTCACGCCATGCATGATCTCGACAAGATCGTCAGCGAAGCCGCCGCCGCGTTTGACGCGGTGAGCGACCCCGCACAGCTCGAGCAGGCCAAGGCACGCTATCTCGGCAGACAGGGCGCGCTGACCGAGCTGCTGAAGGGGCTCGGCAAGCTGGCGCCCGACGCGCGCCGCGACTCGGGCGCGCGCATCAATGCCGCCAAGGACCGCATCGAGGCCGCGCTCGCCGTGCGCCGGCAGGCGCTGGCGCGGGCGGCGCTCGACGCGCGGCTCGCCGAGGAATCGCTCGACGTCACGCTGCCCGGACGCGGGCTCGCGCGCGGCGGATTGCATCCGGCTTCGCGCACGCTCGAGCGCATCGAGCGGCTCTTCCGCTCGATCGGCTTCGACGTTGCCGATGGGCCCGAGATCGAGACCGATTTCTACAACTTCACTGCGCTCAACACGCCCGAGGATCACCCGGCGCGCTCGATGCACGACACCTTCTACGTGAAAGGCACGCAGGTGCCGCCGCTCCTCCTGCGCACGCATACGTCGCCGATCCAGATCCGCTACATGCAGGCCCATGTGGCGCGCTACCAGAACGCGCCGGCGATGCCCGAGATCCGGATCATCGCGCCGGGGCGCGTGTACCGCGTGGACTCCGACGCGACCCATTCACCGATGTTTCACCAGGTCGAAGGGCTGTGGATCGGCGAGAACGTGAGCTTCGCGGATCTCAAGGGTGTGCTCACCGATTTCCTGCAGAAATTCTACGAAGACGACACGGTGCGCACCCGCTTCCGGCCGTCGTTCTTCCCCTTCACCGAGCCGTCCGCCGAAGTGGACATGACCTGCGTGTTCTGCCACGGCGCCGGTTGCCGCGTTTGCAGCCACACCGGCTGGCTGGAGGTCGCCGGCAGCGGCCAGGTCCATCCGAACGTACTCAAGCACTGCGGGCTCGACCCGGAGCGCTACATCGGGTTCGCGTTCGGCATGGGCCCGGATCGCATGACGATGCTTCGTTACGGCATCAACGATCTGCGCCTGTTCTACGAGGGCGACCTCAGGTTCCTGCAGCAGTTCGTCTGAGATGAAGTTCCCGGAATCCTGGCTGCGCACGCTCGTCGACCCGAAGCTCTCCACGCGGGAGCTCGCGACGACACTCACCATGGCGGGTATCGAAGTCGAATCGCTCGAGTCCGTCGCGCCGCCATTCTCGAAGGTCGTCGTCGCGAAAGTGCTCGATGTTGCGAAGCACCCGAACGCCGACAAGCTCACGCTGTGCCAGGTCGACGCGGGGCAAGGGAGCCCCCTGTCGATCGTCTGCGGCGCGCCGAACGTGAAGGCCGGGATGTTAGTGCCCTGCGCGCTCGTCGGCGCGGAGCTCACGGGCGGTGTGAAGATCAAACAGGCGAAGGTGCGTGGCACCGAGTCGAATGGCATGCTTTGCTCGGCCCGCGAGCTCGGACTCTCCGATGATCACGCTGGCATCCTCGCGCTGCCCGACGATGCCAGGGTCGGCGAAGACTTCCGGACGTACGCCCGCCTGGACGATCACCTCTTCACGCTCAAGCTGACGCCGAATCGCGGCGACTGCCTGGCGCTGCTCGGCATCGCGCGTGAGGTCTCCAACCTTACGGGCGCGACGCTGCACGAGCCGGAGCGCCGGAAAGTCAAGAACACGATCGACGATGTGCGCGCGATCCGGCTCGCGAATCCGGAAGGATGCCCGCGGTATTGCGGTCGCATCATCCGTGGGGTAAACGCCCGCGCCGCCACGCCCGCATGGATGATCGAGCGGCTGGAACGGGCAGGCCTGCGCTCGATCAGCGCGATCGTGGACGTGACCAATTACGTGATGCTCGAGATCGGCCAGCCGATCCACGCGTTTGACAACGCCAAGCTGGACGGCGCGGTGATCGTGCGCTGGGCGAAGCCCGGCGAAAAGCTCGTGCTGATCAACGGCAAGGAGCATGCGCTCGAGCCCGACATCCTGATGATCGCCGACGAGCGGAAGGCGCTCGCGCTCGGCGGCATCATGGGCGGCCTGGAGAGCGAGATCTCGCTCGATACCACCGACGTATTCCTGGAGGCCGCATTCTTCAATCCCGGCGCGATTGCCGGCCGCCCGCGTCGCCTGAACATGACGAGCGATGCGTCCTATCGTTTCGAGCGCGGCGTGGACCCGGATCTCGCCGTCCGCGGAATGGAACGCGCAACCGAGCTCGTCCTCGAGCTTTGCGGTGGCAGCGCCGGGCCGATCAGCGAGGCGCGCGATGGTGCGCACATGCCGGAGCGCAAGCCCGTGACGCTGCGCACGGGACGTGCCGCCAGGATCCTCGGCGTGCGCCTCGATGACGCGGATATCGCCCGCATTCTCGGTCAGCTCAAGCTGTCGTTCGAGCGCCATCCGGACGGATTCAGTGTCACGCCGCCTTCGCATCGCTTCGACATCCAGATCGAGGAGGACTTGGTCGAGGAGGTGGCGCGCGTGCATGGGTACGACAACATCCCGACGCGTCCGCCCACCGCGATGACCGAGATGCTGCCGCTCGTCGAGGAGCGACGCTCGCTCTGGCAGCTCAAGTACATCCTGTGCGACCGCGAATACTTCGAAGTCATCAACTACAGTTTCGTCGACGCCGCATGGGAAGCCGACTTCGCTGGCAACGTGGATCCAATCCGCCTCGAGAACCCGATCGCCGAGCAGATGGGCGTGATGCGCTCGTCGCTGATCGGCGGCCTCGCGGCGACGCTGCGCCACAACCTTGCGCGAAAAGTCGACCGGGTACGCGTATTCGAGAGCGGGCGCGCCTTCCTCCGCACCGCAGCGGCGCCGGACGCGCGGCGCCCGGACACGGCGGTCAAGGGCTACGATCAGCCACGCCGCATCGCCGGCCTCGCCTACGGGCTTGCGCTCCCCGAACAGTGGGGCGAGCAGGCGCGCCGGGCCGATTTCTTCGACGTGAAGGGCGATGTGGAGGCGTTGATCGCCCCGCAGCGCGCCGCATTCCTGAACGCCATCCACCCGGCGCTGCACCCGGGCCGCTCCGCCCGCATTGAAGTGGACGGCAACGTCATCGGCTGGATCGGCGAAATCCATCCCCGCTGGCAGCAGCAGTACGAGCTTGCCGCCTCCGCCATCGTGTTCGAGCTCGACCTGGAGCCGCTCCTTGCGGTCGGGGTGCCCCGGTACCGGGAGGTCTCCCGGTTCCCGGCGGTGGTGCGCGATCTGGCGGTTGTGGTGGACGAAACCACCCCCGCGCAGGTCCTGCTGGCCGCCTTGTCTGGCGACGGTCCACCGATCGTTCAAGATGTGAAATTGTTCGATATTTACCGTGGTCCAGGTGTGGAAAATGGCCGAAAAAGCCTTGCGTTCCGGGTAGTTATGCAAGATACTGCCCGAACCCTCACCGACGCTGAGGCCGACGCCACGATGGCCCGCCTGACCGAGGTTTTGGCCATCCGGTACGGCGCAAAATTAAGGTCCTAGGGAGAAGCGATGACGCTCACGAAGGCGGAGCTCGCCGACATGCTCTTTGAGAAAGTTGGCCTCAACAAGCGCGAGGCCAAGGACATGGTCGAGGCCTTTTTCGAAGAAATCCGGGTCGCGCTGGAGAACGGCGAGAGCGTGAAACTCTCCGGATTCGGCAACTTCCAGCTGCGCGACAAGCCCCAGCGTCCGGGCCGCAACCCCAAGACCGGCGAAGAAATCCCGATTACGGCGCGGCGGGTGGTCACCTTCCACGCCAGCCAGAAGCTCAAGGCCCTCGTCGAGGAAGCTCACGGTGGAAGCGGGCAAGAGCAGCAAGGTTAGCCTTCCGCCGATCCCGGCGAAGCGCTACTTCACCATCGGTGAAGTGAGCGAGCTCTGCGGCGTCAAGCCGCATGTGCTGCGCTACTGGGAGCAGGAATTCACCCAGTTGAAGCCGGTCAAGCGGCGTGGCAACCGGCGCTACTACCAGCACCACGAGGTGCTCCTCATCCGCCGCATCCGCGAGCTCCTCTACGAGCAGGGATTCACCATCAGCGGTGCGCGCAATCGCCTCGACGAGCAGGCGCGCGAGAAGCACCGCAGCCGCGAAGAGAACGGCACCGCGGGCGCCGCGGCGCCGGCCCTGTCCGGCGTGCCACTCGCCATGGCAGGCAGCATCGATTACGCCAAGCTCCGCAGCGAGCTCGAGGACGTCCTCGAGCTCCTCGAGACCTAGCATCCGGGTTTTCCCTTCTTCTCACGGAGGGGTGCCGCCGAAGCCGGCGGGGTGGTTCGAGCATCTATCCCGAGCTCACTGACGCGTCGTCAGCGTGTGGCGACGGAAGAACTGCCAGATCTCCGGATTAGCGTCGATCACGTCGGCAGGCGCTCCCAGAAGGCCCTGCAGGTAGACTCGCTTCGCGCCCGGCCAGACGTGCCCCGCGCCGGTCAGCCGCCAATGCACGATCTCCGTGCCGCGACGGCACGGAGACCAGACGAGCCGCACGGCCGAGTGCCGCGCCGAAGCGCTCGGGCGCCTCGGCGGCGAGCCGATAGGTCAGCATCGCCCCGTTCGAGAGTCCGGTCGCGTATACGCGAGCCGGGTCGACCGCAAAATGTTTCGGGAGATCGTCGAGCAGCGTGCGCACGAAACCCACGTCGTCCACGCCCTCGACTTGCGCCGGCCCGCAGCCGGCGCCGGCGTTCCACGTGAGCAGCTGATCGGGAAACGGGCGCGTGCCATTCGGATAGACGACCACGAATCCCACACGATCAGCCAGCGGATCCATTTCAACGTACTGCCGGTGACTGCGGGCGTTGGCGCTCGCACCGTGGAAGTTCAGGACGACCGGAAGCAGACGCCCGGTTGCCGCCTGGGGCGGGACGTGCATGATCGCGCTGCGCGGCCGGCCATCATGGGTCAGGCGCAGCAGATGATCGCCGGGGGCAAGCCCGGATGCGGCCGCGCCGTTCGCGACCAGGGCAGCAACCACCGCGAACGCGCGTGCGCGTTCGGTGAATCGACAGATCGGTCAACTGGGCAACACCAGACGTGGCGTTTGTGCGGGCGGGGACATCGTGCCCAGAGACGATACAGGAGGTTGGCCAGATTGCTGCTGGCTGACCCGTGGACCGGCAGTTTCGGAATCCCTCTATAATCGCTCTCACGGTCGGGGCGTAGCGCAGCCTGGTAGCGCATCTGCCTGGGGGGCAGGGGGTCGAGTGTTCGAATCACTTCGCCCCGACCAATCCGAACTCTCGCGTCGCCCGCGGTCAACTCCTGGACTGTCTGAAGCTTGCCGCGGCAGGCTGAGCGTCGTTGCTTCAGCGAGTGAGCCTACTTGACGGCTGTCTTCCTGTTGATCGGCGGCGCGGTGATGACCTCTGTCCGCCCATCCGGGCGCTGGATGACGACGCGCAGTACGCGATCGAGGTTGCCCAATCCGTACGCAAGCTCCGGGGATTGATCGGTCAGCATGCCGGCGCTCGTGATGACCTCGCGCGTATAGCTCTTGCCCCTGTCGGTCTCGATGCTGATGCGGGTACCGAGTGAGGCGACGGTGTCGGGCACGACGATCGTGACATGGTTACCGGACGAGGTATTCAGGAACGCGCGCACCGGGCCATCCATGTTTATCCAGATCAGATCCTGCCGACCGTCACCGTCGATGTCCACGATCAGCGGCGACTGACCATAATATTTATTCTCCAGACCCAGCAACGGCGCATGTTGAAAGGTGTGCGCACCGCGATCCGTGCCCTGCAGATAGGTCCTGCCCGAGAGCTTGAAAAGATTGTGAATCGGCCACTTGATGTAATTCTGCGCGACGAACAGATCGAGCTGCCCGTCCAGGTTCAGGTCTTCGAACACGGCACCCCAGGCGAACCCTTCGCCGGTCAGACGGTAGCTCTCGGTTGCGTCGGCGAACCGGAAGTTTCCGTCATTGCGCAGCAGAAGCCATTTGAGGTTGTGGCGCTGATCGTCGCGGATGTCGCCCCTGGTCAGGAAGGCGGGAATCGATGTTCCGATGTTGCTGAAAAACAGGTCCTGGTCGCCGTCGTTGTCGATATCGCCGACTGCCAGGCCCATCCAGAACCCATATCCCGATTTGCCCGCGACCGACCGGAACGTCCGGTCTTTCATGTTTCGGAAAATTTCGATCTCTCCGGTATTCTGCGCGACCACCAGATCCTGCCAGCCGTCGGCGTCCAGGTCGACGAATACCGAGAGGAAAGTATTCTGTTTTCCGGCGGTCCCGGATGTGGCGGTGATATCCGTGAACGTGAGATCGCCGTTGTTCAGCAATAACCGGTTGGCCTTGGCGTGCTTGGGATCGTTGAAGACCGCACTGCGGAACGTTGGGGAATCGACGAACACGCTGACGTACAGGTCTCCGTCGCCATCGCGGTCGATATCCGAGACCGCAACGCTGAATGGCACCGAGTTCTCAGGCAGATCGACCGGAATGCGCTTTTCCAGAAACCGCCCGCGTTCATTGAGATACAGATAAACGCCGTCGTTGCGCGCGACGATCAAATCGGTGTCGCCGTCGCCATCCATGTCGATGGCCGTGGCGCCGTAGGTGGCGGCATTGTTCGACAGGCCGGTACCCTTTTCGATATCGACCAGCCGATCATTGCGGTAGCTCAGCAGGGCGTCGCGCTGTCCTTCACCGCCCCCCACGAAGATTTCGAATTTTCCGTCGCCGTCGACGTCGATAACGGCCGCTCCGGTGAACGGATGCGTTGCCTTGCTCCAGACATGCGTGAATTCAACCGGGACGGGCCTGAACCGCGAAGGCGCCGAGAGATCGGCCGTCGGGGACGCGCCGGCGCCGATCAGCATCGCGCACACGACCAGGACGGCGAGAAAAATACGCTTGCGAGCGGTCGTCATCGTGTAGGCATCCCGGAGGCTTTTCAAGGAGGGTCGACGTCGGCCGCGGAAGCTGTAGGGTTACGAAGCAGCAGTGGGGTCAGTTCCTGACCTTACATCTACCGGGCAGCCACCGCAACGACGTGCAGGAGGGGCGCGTTTCAGGTGCGCACTGTTCTCGGGTAAGGTAGGCGCCGCGCAACAGGATTCGACTATACCCGGTCAGGCTTGATGACTCTCGCCATTGAAACAGTCATTGCTGAAACCCGCGCGTGGGTCGACCGCGCCGTTATCGGGTTGAATCTCTGCCCGTTTGCCAGGGCGGTACAGGTCAAGAACCAGATTCGCTATGTCGTCAGCGACGCAACCGATGCAGAGGCGTTGCTTGGCACCTTGCGTGAATAGTTGCGCCTGCTCGCGGACGCGGAGCCCGCGCGGATGGAAACAACGCTGCTGATCCACCCTCGTGCGTTCACGAACTTTGTCGACTTCAACGACTTTCTGGATGCCGCTGATGCCACACTCGAGGCGCTCGGCTACGCGGGAGTGGTGAAGGTGGCAAGTTTTCACCCGCAGTCAGTGCTGTCCGGACGTTGAACGCCGGGAACGCGGTAATGGCTTGATCTGAAATGAACAACTCATGAATTGTCTTGGTCTCGATTTGAAGTTCGCCGCCTCAATTTGCGACCCTGCGAGGGACTCACTCGCGGGGGACATTGATGAATTCGGGCCAGCTGGTGTTCGCACAGATCACGCGGCATTTGCCGCTGACAACGTTTCGGCGTTGCGTGGCGCGCTACGGTGGGGAGCACAAGGTCAAGAGCTTTTCCTGTCTCGACCAGCATCTGTGCATGGCCTTTGCTCAGCTGACCTATCGAGAGAGCTTGCGCGACATCGAGGCGTGCCTGCGGGCGCAGACGGACAAGCTCTACCACATGGGTATCAGGAGCCGGGTCGCGCGCAGCACCCTGGCCGATGCCAACGAAGTGCGCGACTGGCGCATCTACGCGGAGTTTGCCCAGTCGCTCATTGGCATCGCCCGGCGTTTGTATGCCGAGGAGTCCTTCGGGGTCGAGCTGAAGGAGACGGTCTACGCGTTGGATGCGAGCACGATCGACCTGTGCCTGTCGGTGTTCCCGTGGGCCCCGTTTCGCTCCACCAAGGCGGCCATCAAGCTGCACACGCTGCTCGATCTGCGCGGCAACATCCTCACGTTCCTGCATATCAGCGATGGCAAGCTGCACGATGTCAACGTCCTGGACCTGTTGCTGCCCGAGGCCAGTGCCTTCTACATCATGGACCGCGGCTACATCGACTTCGAGCGGCTCTATCGCCTGCACGCAGCCGGCAGCTTCTTCGTCACGCGCGCAAAGTCCAATCTGAAAGCCCAACGTCGCTATTCCCATCCGGTCGATCGAAGCACGGGGTTGATTTGCGATCAAACGATCGTGCTCAGCGGCTTCTATTCCCGCCGGGACTTCGACACGCCACTGCGGCGCATCAAGTTCAAAGACCCCGAGACCGGCAAACGTCTGGTGTTCCTGACCAACAACTTCGTGCTGCCAGCGACCACAATCACCGAGCTGTATCGATGCCGCTGGCAGGTCGAGTTGTTCTTCAAGTGGATCAAGCAGCATCTTCGGATCAAGGTCTTCTTCGGTACCAGCGAGAACGCAGTCAAGTCGCAGATCTGGATCGCCGTGTCGGTCTACGTGCTCGTGGCCATCATCAAGAAGCGACTCAACCTCTCGGCGAGCCTCTATGAAATGCTACAGATCCTGAGCCTGACCATGTTCGAGCGAGTCCCATTGGATCAGCTACTTGCCGACATCATCACCGACGACAGCCAGCCCATTTCGGCTAATCAACTGAAATTGTTTGACTAACGTCCGGACACTACTGACCCGCAGTATCGTTTCGCCAGCACTGCCGCCGATGACGTGACGAACGCGACCAACCGCTCGCCGTATCCGACTTTGCATCTGCTGCGCGAGGAGAGCATCGACCGGGGGTCGCGGTAGCTCAGCACATGAGCCGTGGCGCCGGCAAAGCGCTATACCGAATCGAGAATCGGCTCCGCGAGTATCCTGAGCGGACATATGATCAGGACACCCGGATCGTCGCTTCCCGAGCACGAAGGCCTGCGCCGCGCCGTGCAGTGGCTGACCGAGCAGCCCGTCCACGATGCGCAGACCATCGAGGAGGCCGCGCGGCGCTTCGATCTCTCGCCGCTGGACGAGGAGTTCCTCCTGCATCACTTCCGTTCCGCCCACGCGGGGCGGAAGCAGCCTGATTAG
>JAABRB010000115.1 GCA_011391185.1 Betaproteobacteria bacterium | reverse complement strand
CGCCCGCCGCGCCGGCTGCCCGGTGCCGTCGACGAGGAGTCCGTTACGGATGATGAGATCGCAGGTCATGGAAGTACTTGCCGAAGGGTTTGAGCGGAATCGAGTATGCGCCGAATCGCTGCGTCAACCACCCCCCGCCCTCCGGGCGGACCCCTCCTTGAAAAGGAGGGGAAAAACTTCATCCCCTCCTCTCCGAGGAGGGTTGCCGGCGAAGCCGGCGGGGTGGTGCAGGTTCACCCGCCGCCTGAATTCTGCTGCAGCGTCTTGCGGAGCGCGGCGGCGTCCACCTCCAGCGATTCGCGTCCGGGGTTTCGCGCCGGCCAGTCGATTTTCATGCCGTCATCCTGCCGGCGCGGGACGAGATGGACGTGGTAGTGGGAGACGGTCTGGCCGGCGAGCTTGCCGTTCGCCTGGTACTGGCTGAGCGCCTCGGGCGCAAACGCCATTTCGATCGCGCGCGCGACGCGCACCAACGTCCTGCCGACCGCAGCGCCCGTCGCTTCGTCCAGCGCGAAGATGTTCTCCGCATGCCGCTTGCTCGCGACGAGCACGTGGCCCGGATTCACCGAGCCGATGTCCATGAACGCGATCGTGTCAGCGTCCTCGTGGACGACGCTCGCGGGAATCTTCCCCGCAACGATCCCGCAAAACACACAGTCCGACATCTCGTTTCTCCCTGTTACGCCATTACAATCTACGCCTTGTCGATCAACCCCTGTCGACCTGCCCTCTGCGATGCGCAACGATTCCACCAGCCTCCCCGTCCGCCTTGTGCGCATCGTTCGCATCGTCGGCCACGTCTTCCGCGGTCTGTGGGTGACCAGAGTTCACTTTCCGCGCCTCGACACGGCCGGTCAGGACCACGAGCTCCGACGCTGGGCGAGTCGCCTGCTCGTGATTCTAAATGTGAAGGTGACTTGCCTCAACGAGCCCGTCGCGCTGCCTCCACGGTGCATGCTCGTCGCGAATCACGTGTCCTGGCTCGACGTGATGACAATCTTTTCGGTGCATCCGGCGGTTTTCGTCGCGAAGGACGAGGTCCGGCGCTGGCCCGTGATCGGGCGACTCTGCGAACAGGCCGGCACGCTCTTCATTGCGCGCGGCAGTCGCAGCCATGCAAGACACATCAACGGCCGCGTGGCGGAAACGCTTTTCGCGGGGCGCGTGTTCGCGCTGTTCCCCGAAGGAACAACCACCGACGGCCGGTCGCTGAACCCCTTCCACCGGGCGCTTTTCCAGAGCGCGGTGGATGCCGAAGCCGTGCTGCAGCCGGTCGGGATCCGCTACACCGGCCCGGATGGCGCATGGACCGACGCGCCGGCCTACGTCGGCAACATGTCGCTCGTCAAGTCGGCGTGGCGCCTGGTCTCGGCGCGGGCACTCGTCGCGGAGCTGCGCTTCGCGCCCTCGATCCCGGCGGGCAACGCTCACCGCAAGGACCTGGCGCTGCATGCCGAGACGGCTATCGCCCACGCCCTGGATCTCGCGCCGCCCCGGCGGGAACCTGGGTCACGCGTCGATCCTCGAGACAAACTGCAGTAAGCGAGCCGCCCCACACGCAGCCACTGTCGAGCGCGAGGAGATCGGGCCGGATCCTGAGGCCGAGCGCCGACCAGTGTCCGCAGATGATCGGCACATCGGTACTCGCGCGGCCTGGCACGTCGAACCACGGAACGTAGCCGCGCGGAGCGTTCTCGACCTCGCCCTTCGCGCGGAAGTCCATGACGCCCTTCGCGTTCACGAAGCGCATGCGCGTCATCGCATTCACCACGACCCGCAGTCGATCAATTCCGCGCAACGTGTCGTCCCAGCTATCGGGCTGGCTGCCGTACAGTCCCGCGAGGAACGTGCGGTAGTCGGGCGCGCGCAACGCCGCCTCCACCTCCGCCGCGAGCGTCCGGGCCTTCTCAATCGTCCAAGCAGGCAATAGCCCCGCATGCACCATCGCGTAGCCGCGCTCGACGTGCAGCATGGGCCGCGCGCGCAGCCAATCGAGGAGCGCATCCCGATCCGGCGCGTCCAGCACATCCCCGAACGTGTCGTCGGCGCGCAGCTTGCCGTAGCCCGCCGCGCGCGCGAAGAGATGAATGTCGTGATTGCCGAGCACGGTGACCGCGGTCTCGCCGAGCGACTTGACGAATCGCAGAACGGCAAGCGACTGCGGCCCCCGATTCACGAGATCACCAACGAACCAGAGTCGGTCGCGCGATGCGTCGAAGCGGATTTCGTCGAGCAACTGCCCGAGCTCGGCGAAGCAGCCCTGAACGTCACCGATCGCGTACGTGGCCAATGCGCCGCCCTCAATCCATCGGAAAACCGACGTAGTTTTCCGCAAGGCTCAGCGCGGCCGCCCTGGAGCTCGTCACGTAGTCGAGCTCGGCAAGCTGCACACGGTGCTGGAAGGCATCGCCGCCCGGTGACCGGTGCAGCATCGAAGTCATCCACCACGAGAAACGCTGCGCCTTCCACACTCTGCGCAAGCAGGTCGCGGAGTATGCGTCGAGCCCCCCGTCGTCTCCGGTCCGGTAGTGGGCGACGAGCGCCTTGGCGAGCACGTTGACGTCGGCGACGGCAAGATTCAATCCTTTCGCGCCGGTCGGGGGAACAATGTGCGCGGAGTCGCCGGCCAGAAAGAGCCGCCCGAAGCGCATCGGCTCGGCGACGAAGCTCCGCATCGCAATGATGCCCTTCTGGAAGATCGGCCCCTCGATCAGCTTCCAGCCGTCGTGGGTCGCGAGCCGCGCGCGAAACTCGTCCCAGATCCGGTCCTCGGACCAGTTATCGACATCGTCGAGCGGATCGCACTGGAAATAGAGCCGCTGCACTTCGGGTGAGCGCGTGCTGACGAGCGCGAAGCCGCGCTGGTGCAGCGAATAGATCAGCTCCTCGGTGGAAGGCGGCGCCTCGGCGAGAATGCCGAACCAACCGAACGGGTAGGTGCGCTCGAAAGCGGTGAGCGCGCCTTTCGGGAGCGAGCGCCGGCAGATGCCATGAAAGCCGTCGCAGCCCGCGATGAAGTCGCACTCGAGCGTCTTCTCGACGCCGTTGTGCTCGAAACGGATTACCGGCTTATCCGCCAGTAAGTTGTGGATGTTCACGTCCTGCGCTTCGAAGACGATCGTGCCGCCCGCATCGAGGCGCGCCTGGACGAGATCCTTGATCACCTCGTGCTGCGCGTACACGGTGATCGCCCGCCCGCCAGTGAGCCCCGTGAGATCGATGCGATGCGCGCGTCCGTCGAACCGCAGCTCGATGCCTTCGTGCACGAAACCCTCGCGCTGCATGCGTTCGCCGACGCCGATTGCGGTCAACAGATCGACCGTTCCCTGCTCGAGCACGCCCGCACGGATCGTCGCCTCGATCTCCGCGCGACTGCGAATTTCGAGCACGACGGATTCGATACCCTGCAGATGCAGAAGGTGGGAGAGCAGCAACCCGGCGGGGCCTGCGCCGACAATGCCGACTTGCGTGCGCATGATCGATTCTCCTCAGTGACTCGAAAGCGGGACCGGTGATGCGCTCGCGCGTTCGGCCCGCCCCGACCGACGTTACTTTACCGGTTCGGTAAACCGCGCTGCGCCGGACGCGCGGCGTTCCAGCGGCCGGGACGCCAGTGCCAGAACCGCGGCCGCGATGGCGAAACTCAGCAGGAGTCCGAGTATGCCCTCCCAGCTCCCTGCGTATTCCCGGCCCGCGGCGAGCGCGGGCGGGCCGAATAACTGCCCGGTGTTGGATCCCATGACCATGAGACCGCCCATCGAGCCGATGAGCGCAGGCGACGGCGCATAGAGGGGCGCAGCCGCAAGCGCCGCCGCCGGAATGAGACCGCCCGCGATACCGAAGCCACATGCGACAACCAGTCGCAGCTCGTTCGGCAGCGCGCCCGACAGGACGCCGATCTCGGTGAGTGCCATGCCGACCGAGCCGACCGTGAGCAGAAACCAGATCGGCGCCCCGCGTCCCATCGCCCAGGCGCCGAGATAGCTGCCCACGGCATTGAACGCGAGCACCAACGCCGGCACGCCGGCCGAGATCAAGATGCCGGTGCCGTGCACCTCGATCATGTAGGTGGGCAGCCAGTTCATCATCGAGATGTGCTGCGCCGCATAGAATGCGAAAGTACCGGCAACCAGCACTGCGCCCGGGATCGCCACACTGAGACCGACACTCTGCATGATCGAGTCCCGAGGCACGCTGCGCGCCTGGGCGCGTTGCCAACCCGCGGTGGCACGCAGAAAGGCGATCGCGCAAACGAGCGTCACCGCGCATCCCATCACCCAGAGCGGCCGCCAGCCGAACCGCTCGACGACCAGCGCCGACGCGACCAGCATGCCCGCGAACCCGACCGGCATGTACGCGGCCCAGACGCCAAGTGCCCACCTTCTATCCGCGTGAGTGGTGGCGCGCGCAACGATCGCGCCGCCGGCGACGATCGATGAGGTGAAACCAAGGCCTTCGACGAAGCGCGACGCCAGCATCATTTCGCTGGAGGCGGCGAACGCACCGAGCAGACTGCCAGCCGCCAGCGTGACGAGGCCGAAGACCACCACGCGACGGTGACCGATGCGGTCCGCGACGGCGCCGGCGAACAGCCCCAGCGCAAAACTCGTGGCGGAAATCATCGAAGCGATCCATCCCGCCATGACGAGGCTCGCGCCCAGCTCGGCGCGGATTTCCGGAAGCGCGGGAGGCAGCTTGCCGATGTGGGCCGCTGCAACGATGCCGGCGACGAACGCGACCCACACGACCGGCCATTGCGTTCTGGAAGATTCTCGGGGGTTCGCTTGGTCGGATGCAGCCATTCTTCTGAATTTCATGCCGCAACGCGACCTGCGACCGAAACGCCGGACGCATCACCGCCTGCGCCGAATTCCGTGCGTCAGAACGCGCGGTCGAGGCGCCGGTACTGTACCGCCTCGGCAATGTGGGGCGCGCTGACCGCGTCGGCGCCGGCGAGATCGGCAATGGTGCGCGCGAGACGCAAAACGCGATGGTACGCGCGTGCGGAGAGATTGAGGCGACTAATCGCGTTTTTCAGGAGCGTCTGCGCAGGCGGGTCGGCGCGGCAATGCCGATCGAGCTCGCGCGCACCGAGCTCGCTGTTCGGCTTCCCCTGGCGCGCGAGTTGCGTCACGCGTGCCTCCTCGACACGTGCGCGCACTGCGGCAGAGGATTCACCGCTCGCCTGCCGCATGAGATCGTCCTGCGGCACGGCGGGGACTTCGATCTGGATGTCGATGCGGTCCAGGAGCGGGCCGGAGATCTTGCTGCGATAGCGCGCGACCTTTTCCGGCGTGCAGACGCATTTCCCGCTGAAGTGGCCGAGATAGCCGCACGGGCACGGATTCATCGCCGCGACCAGCTGGAATCGCGCCGGGAAATCGACCTGCCGCGCGGCGCGCGAGATCGTCACGCGGCCCGACTCGAGCGGCTCGCGCAGCGCTTCGAGCACGCGGCGATCGAACTCGAGCAGTTCATCGAGGAACAGCACACCGCGGTGCGCGAGCGAGATCTCGCCGGGACGCGGATCGCCGCCGCCGCCCACGAGCGCGGTGCTGGAGGCCGAGTGATGCGGCGCGCGGAACGGGCGTCGCCGCCATTCGTTCATTTGAAAACCGCCCGTCGCGAGCGAGCGGACCGCTGCCGAGTCGAGCGCTTCGGTCTCGGTCATCGGCGGCAGCACGCCGGGCAGGCGTGCTGCGAGCATCGACTTCCCGGTGCCCGGCGGGCCGACCATCAGCAGGCTGTGCCCGCCGGCGGCGGCCACTTCAAGCGCGCGTTTCGCGTGCGCCTGACCCTTCACGTCGGCAAGATCGAGGTGCACTTCGGCGGGCACCGGCTCGCACGGAGGCAGCGCTTCGAGCGGCGTCACGCCGGTCAGATGGGCGCACACGGCGAGCAGGCTCGATGCCGGATGCACGCTCGCGCCTTCGACCAGCGCCGCTTCGCGCGCGCTCTCGGACGGCAGCACGAACGCACGGCCATCGCGTGCGGCCCGCAGCGTCATGGCGAGTGCGCCGCGCACCGGACGCAATTCGCCGGATAGTGAAAGCTCGCCGGCAAACTCGTAACGCTGGAGCGGCTCCGCGGGGATCTGGCCCGATGCGGCGAGGATGCCGAGGGCGATCGGCAGATCGAAGCGCCCGCTCTCCTTCGGCAACTCGGCCGGCGCAAGGTTGACGGTGATGCGCCGCGCGGGAAATTCAAAATTGCAGGTGACGAGCGCCGCGCGTACCCGCTCGCGGCTCTCCTTCACCTCGGTGTCGGGCAATCCGACGATCGTGAAGCTCGGCAGTCCGTTGCCGAGGTGAACTTCGACGGTCACGAGTGGCGCGTCGAGCCCGGCGAGAGCACGACTGTGTACGACCGCCAATGACATGTCGGAGCCCGCGAGCGTGGAAGCGTGAATCAAGAACGCGCCGGGACCCGGTCGCGATGACCGGATCTCGGCGCGGGCGCAAGTCAGCCGCCGGATCGGAGCTGCTGCTCGAGTTCCGAGACGCGCGTCTCGAGCGCGGCGAGCTTCTCGCGCGTGCGCGCGAGCACCTTAACCTGAACGTCGAGTTCTTCCCGGGTGGCGAGCTCGAGCCGCTCGAGGGCCGATGCGACAAGTGCCTTCACGTTCCGCTCGACATCCCGCACCGGGCTCGCCGCCAGGAGCTCGCTCAGCCGGGCGTTGACCTCTTCGATGAGTCGGGCGGGCTCCATGGCGCGAAATCAATCCGGGGAAATACAGGGGAGAACGCGAGGTCCGCGACGAGTCTAGCACGGCGATTTCGATGCCCGGGCGGGTTGGCTCGGCCCGCACCGTTTCGGTGCATCAACCGCGCCACACGCACCTCTGCGGGGCACCGGGCGTCGAGTTGGTGCAATTCACAGATCTAACATGCTGATCAGGCGAGAGAACTTTTCTGGCACGGCGTATGCAATGGAGCACGGTGCTTCGCACTCACCGCATCCATTCGGAGATTAGTCATGAAGAACCTTTTGCTCGCTTCCGCAGCGGCCGGCCTGCTCGCATTGCCAACCGCGCCGGTCTTTGCGCAGGCGGCCTCGCCCAACACCTACTCGTGGAACCTCGGGCTCACCAGCAACTACATCTTCCGGGGCATCAGCCAGACCGGCGGGAAGCCAGCCGTTCAGGGTGGTTTTGACTACGGCCACGAGAGCGGGCTATACGCCGGAACCTGGCTCTCCAACATCAGCTGGCTCGAGGATTTCGGCACCTACAGCCGTTCCAGCCTCGAGTGGGATTTCTACGGCGGGTTCAAGCGCAATATCGGCAGCTCGGACTTCTACTTCGACGTCGGCACGATCTATTACTACTACCCGGGCAGCAAGAATACTTCCGTGCGCGGTAGCGCGCCGCCTGCTCAGGTCTATTCCGCGAACACCTGGGAGGTGTACGGTGGTCTGGGCTGGAAGTTCCTCGGCGTCAAGTACTCCTACGCGCTGACCGACTATTTCGGCGCGCAACCGACCGGACAGAAGACCGACGGCACCTGGTATCTCGACTTCTTCGCCAACTACGCCATTCCCAACACCGGCTTCGCAGTGTTCGGGCACTACGGCATCCTCGACGTCAAGAACGACGGAACCCAGCAGGGGGCGACGGAAGCCTCGTACAACGACTGGCGGATCGGCGCGTCGTACACCGTGCAGTCGGGCCCGGTGAAAGACCTCGAGATCGGCGCCTATTACACCGATACCAACGAGAAGAATTCGGCAGCCACCAACACCAACTTCTATACCGACCAGTCCGGATACAACACTGCCAAGGGCACGGCCGTCGTCTACATCAAGAAGACGTTCTGAGGTCCCCGCGCGAGTCCCGCCATCACAAAGGGAAGCACCATGAAATTCGTCACCGCCATCATCAAGCCGTTCAAGCTCGACGAAGTACGCGAGGCGCTGTCCGCCATCGGCGTGCAGGGCGTCACCGTCACCGAGGTCAAGGGCTTCGGGCGGCAGAAGGGCCACACCGAGCTCTACCGGGGCGCCGAGTACGTCGTCGATTTCCTGCCCAAGGTGAAGATCGAGGTTGCCATCAAGACGGAACTGCTCGAGCAAGTCATCGAGGCGATCGAGAAGTCCGCCAACACCGGAAAGATCGGCGACGGAAAGATCTTTGTCGCGGATCTGAACCAGGTCATTCGCATCCGCACCGGCGAGACCGGCGCGGATGCGCTGTAAGGGAGAACGAACGTGCTTCGAAAGCTATTCGCACTGATCGCACTCGTCGGCCTCGTCGGCATCGCCACGCCAGTGATTGCCGAAGACCCACCGGGCGCCACATCGATTCAGCTCGCGCAGGCGCCGGCCGCCCCGATGGCCGAGGCCAAGCCGGCCGCGGCCAAGCCCGCGCCCACCGTCAACAAGGGGGACATCGCCTGGATGATGGTCGCCACGATCCTCGTGATCGCGATGACCGTGCCCGGGCTGGCGCTCTTCTACGGCGGCCTGGTGCGCGCGAAGAACATGCTCTCCGTGCTCATGCAGGTGCTGGTGGTGTTCTCGCTGATCGTCGTGCTCTGGTTCATCTACGGTTACAGCATGGCGTTCTCGGGAACCAACGCGTTCTTCGGATCGCTGGACAAGATCTTCCTGCGTGGCGTGAGCGTGGCATCACTGGCGGACACCTTCAGCGAAGGCATCAAGATCCCCGAGTACATCTTCGTTGCGTTCCAGTCCACGTTTGCGGGCATCACGTGTGCGCTGATTGTCGGCGCGTTCGCCGAGCGCATGAAGTTCGCGGCCGTGCTGCTCTTCTCGGCGCTCTGGTTCACCTTCTGCTACATCCCGATCGCGCACATGGTGTGGTGGAGCGATGGTTACCTCTTCAAGCTCGGCGCGCTCGATTTCGCCGGCGGCACCGTCGTGCACATTAACGCCGGCGTCGCCGGCCTGGTCGGCGCCTACGTGCTCGGCAAGCGCATCGGCTTCGGCCGCGAGGCCATGGCGCCGAACAACCTCGCGCTCACGATGGTCGGCGCGTCGCTCCTGTGGGTGGGCTGGTTCGGCTTCAATGCCGGGTCGAACCTGGAGGCCAATGGGACGACGACGCTCGTGCTCCTCAACACCCTGCTCGCGACGGCCGCCGCGATCCTCGCGTGGTCGGTGAGCGAATGGAAGGTGCGGGGCAAGCCCTCGATGCTCGGCGCCGCATCCGGCGCGGTCGCCGGACTGGTGGCCATCACCCCGGCCTGTGGCAGCGTGGGTCCGGCCGGCGCGATCATCATTGGACTTCTCGCCGGCGCGATCTGCCTCTGGGGCGTGAGCGGTCTGAAGCGCCTATTGGGCGCGGATGACTCGCTCGATGTGTTCGGCGTGCACGGCGTCGGCGGCGTCCTCGGCGCAATGCTCACCGGCGTGTTCGCCGCACCAGGACTGGGCGGCAGCGCCGCAGCCGATTTCTCGATCGCGTCCCAGGTCGGCACC
>JAABRB010000114.1 GCA_011391185.1 Betaproteobacteria bacterium | reverse complement strand
AAGACCGGTTCCTGAACATGTTTGCCTGGCTCCAGCAGATCATGCCGGTCGTGTTTCTCGCCTGCCCGGACGCCAGGTTTCAGCCGGTCTACGTCGCGGACGTTGCGCGCACATTCGTCGCTGCGCTCGACCGTGATGAGAGCTTCGACAAGGCGTACGACCTGGTCGGACCAAAGGTCTACACGTTGCGCGAGCTCGTGGAGTACGCCGGAAAGACGAGCGGTCATGCGCGCCCGATCATCGGCCTCGGCGCGCGGATGTCGTGGTGCCAGGCGCGCACCATGGAGCTTCTCCCCGGCAAGCTCATGAGCCGGGACAACGTCCGCTCGATGCAGGTGGCGAACACCTCGGACGCAAGCTTCCCGTTCGGGATCCAGCCGGCGCCGCTGGAGGCGATCGCGCCGGCGTACCTGAAGGGCATCTACGCGCGATCGCGGTTCTCCGCATTCCGGTACCGCGCCGGGCGCAAGCCGAGGGAAGTATGAGCAATCCGGTCCTGATTGTTGCCAACAAGAACTACTCGTCGTGGTCGCTCAGGGCGTGGTTCGCGCTCGCCCACGCCGGGATCGTGTTCGACGAAGTCCGCATCGCGCTCGGCATGCCCGACACCAAAGAGAAGCTGCTCGGCTATTCCCCCGCGGGCAAGGTACCGGTGCTGATCGACGGGAGCGCGAAGGTGTGGGAGTCGATCGCCATTTGCGAGTATGCGGCGGAGCGTTGGCCCGAGAAGCGGCTCTGGCCCGTGGACCGTGCGGCGCGCGCGCACGCGCGCTCGATCTCGGCCGAAATGCACGCGGGGTTCGCCGCCCTGCGCGCCGCGATGCCGATGAATTGCCGGGGCCGTTATCCGGGCAAGGGGCGCAACGCGGCGGTGGAAGTCGACATTGCCCGCATCGAGGCGATCTGGGGAGATTGCCTGAGGCGCTACGGCGGGCCATTCCTGTTCGGCGCCTTTTCGATCGCGGACGCCATGTATGCTCCGGTCGTCTCGCGATTTCTCACCTATGACGTGAAGCTCGCCGGCGCCCTGCAGCAGTATGCGCAGACGGTCCTCGAGCTCCCGTCGATGAAGGCGTGGTACGCGGCGGCAGCCGCCGAGCCCGAGTTCCTCGCCGAGGACGAGCCCTACGCCACCACTGCCTGAGGGGCGATGAAAGTCTATGCCGTAGGCGGGGCCGTTCGCGACGAGCTGCTCGGACTGACGGTCAAGGACCGCGACTTTGTCGTGGTCGGTGCCACGCCCGAGGAGATGGAGCAGAGCGGGTTCCGTCCGGTCGGCAGAGATTTCCCGGTTTTCCTGCATCCGGTGACGCACGAGGAATACGCGCTTGCGCGCACCGAGCGCAAGACCGCGCGCGGCTACCGGGGTTTCCAGGTCTACTGTGCGCCCGAAGTCACGCTGGAGCAGGACCTTGCGCGCCGCGATCTCACGATCAATGCGATCGCGCGCAGCGAGTCCGGCGAGCTCATCGACCCGCATCGCGGCGCGGCGGACCTGAAAGCGGGATTGCTGCGCCACGTCAGTTCGGCGTTCGTCGAGGATCCGGTGCGCATCCTGCGCGTCGCGCGGTTCGCCGCGCGCTTTCCCGCGTTCCGGATCGCCGACGAGACCGCGGAGCTCATGCGCACGATGGTCGTGGGCGGCGAGGCCGACGCCCTGGTGCCGGAGCGCGTTTGGCAGGAGCTCGCGAAGGGGCTCGCCGAGCCGACGCCGGGCCGGATGTTCGCCGTGCTGTCAGACTGCGGTGCGCTCGTGCGCGTCTTGCCCGAGTGGGCGCAGCTGGACGAGACGCGCGCGCTGGCCGCACTCGCGATCGCCGCGGAGCGGCGCCTCCCGCTCGTCGAGCGGTTCGCGACGCTGTTCGCCGGCGCCGACCCGGACACCGTGGAGCGCGCATGCACGCGGCTCAAGAGTCCCGGCGACTGTCGCGAGCTCGCAGTGCTCGCCGCGCAATTCTCGGCAACGATCGAAGACGCCGATCAGCTCGACGCCGCCAGGCTGGTGGACCTGCTTGCGCGCTGCGACGCCTATCGGCGACCGGACCGGTTCGCGGCCTTGCTCGAGGCCGTCGACTGCGACGCGACGGCGCTGGGGCGCGCGCGGCGTGACGTCGTCGCGCAGCGCCTGGCCCGCGCACTCAAAGCCGCGCAGGGTGTCGATGCAGGGCGGATTGCCGCGGAGAATCCCGCCGGCGTTCCGCAGGCCATTCTCGCGGCGCGCGTCGCGGCCGTCGATTCCGCCCTTTCGGAGTAGCCGCGCCCGGGGGCGACCGCGTCAAAGAAATCGCGCAATGAGTGTCAGCGCGATCGACAGCAGGATCGTCGTCGTGAATGGCAGGAAGTAGTTGCGCCCCTTGTAGCGTACCGTCATGTCGCCCGGCAGCCGACCGAGGCCGAAGCGCGCAAGGAGCGGGCTCACCGCGGTGAGAATCACCAGCGCGATCGCCAGCGTGAGAAGCCACTTCAGCAAGGGGGGCCTTCTTTGGTTGCGGGCCGGTTGATTGTAAACTCGCGCACCGGACCGGAATGACGACACCACGGAGGCGCGATGATCGAACTGTACACTTGGGGGACACCCAATGGCCGCAAGGTCTCGAACATGCTCGAGGAGACCGGGCTGCCCTACAACGTTCATCGCATCGACATCTCCAAGGGCGACCAGTTCACGCCCGAGTATGTCGCGATCAATCCCAATTCCAAGATTCCCGCGATCATCGATCCGGACGGGCCGGATGGCCAGCCGATCACGATGATGGAGTCCGGCGCGATCCTGATCTACCTCGCCGGAAAGACCGGGAAATTCCTGCCCGCGACCCTGCGCGCGCGCTACGAGGTGCTGCAGTGGCTCATGTTCCAGATGGGCCACGTCGGGCCGATGTTCGGCCAGCTGCATGTCTTCCTGCGCTCGGCCAAGGTCGAGGTGCCGTACGCGATCGAGCGGTACACGAAAGAAAAGAACCGCCTCTACCAGGTGCTCGACAGACGGCTTGGTGAAACCGAGTACCTGGCTGCCGGGGAGTACACCATCGCGGACATCGCCACGTATCCGTGGGTCGCGCGACACGAGTGGCACAAGACCGACCTGGCCGGGTATCCGAACGTGAAGCGCTGGTTCGATGGCATCTCGGCGCGCCCGGCCATCAGGCGCGGGATGGCGGTGCCCGGCTGACTCCCCCGTTCGCGCGCGCGGCGCCGATGACGCGAGACATCCGCGCCGGCGCGGGCGATCGGCTCGAGCTGCTCGAAGCCACACCGCTCGCGCCGGCGTATCCGCACCCGTTACTCTTCCTGCACGGCGCATTCACCGGAGCGTGGTGCTGGGCCGAGCATTTTCTCGGGAATTTCGCGGCACAGGGATTCGCTTGCTACGCCCTCTCGTTCCGCGGGCACGGCGCGAGCCGCGGGCGCGAATCGCTCATGTCGAGCGGCATCCAGGACTATGTGGAAGACGTCTTCGAGGCAGTCAACCGGATCGGTAAGCCGCCGGTGCTCATCGGCCACTCGATGGGCGGCTTCATTGCGCAGAAGTACCTCGAGGACGCGCCCGTTCCCGGGATGGCGCTGCTCGCGCCCGTTCCCCCACAGGGACTCTTTGCCTCGCAGCTCAAGCTCGCGTTCGAGAACCCGACGCTCTTCGCCGAATTGAACACCCTACTATCACGTGGCCGTGCTTCTCCGGCTGCGATGCACAAGGCGCTCTTCGCCGGTCCGGTCGCAGCGGAAAAGCTCGCCGAGTGGTTCCGCCGCACCCAGCCCGAGTCGCAGCGCGCGATGTGGGACATGACGCTCTTCGCGCTGCCATGGCTGTGGCGGAAGAACCGCGCACCGCTCCTTTGGCTGGCCGCGGAAAACGATGCGCTCATGCCGGTCGAGCAGATGCGGATCGGCGCGGGAATGCTCGGTTCCAGCGTGGAAGTCATGCCCGGGCTCGGGCACGCGATGATGCTGGACGCCGGCTGGCAGGCGGTCGCCGATCGGGTGATTACCTGGCTGCGAGAATTGAAGTGACGAGCGAGCGCTTGAACCACCCCGCCGCCTTCGGCGGCACCCCTCCTTGAAAAGGAGGGGAAAAACTCCTATACATCTCCGCGCCATCCCTCTCCGCCCGCACGCAAAAAGACAACCTTCCATACGCGGGGTTCTAGCGGGA
Source organism: Betaproteobacteria bacterium (assembly GCA_011391185.1). Next base: position 5,310 of record JAABRB010000114.1, on the reverse strand, counting down.
AGGAGGGTAACGGGAGGGAACCAGCCGGTTCCCTCCCGTTCGTAACCTACGGATTTTGTCTTCGAGATCTGCCGACCTTACCTCGCCGCATGCTTCTGCAGATAGGAAAGAATCTCCTCGATGCGCAGCTGCGGCTCGTCCGGGTCAGGCTTTGAACCGACCACACGATTCATCCACAGCATGTTCTTCTCCATGCGCGCCACCACTGCGGGCCATTCGGCTGCGGTGTGGCGCTGCGGGTCCGGAAGCGTGTGGCATTGCTGGCAGGCGAGACGGAACGACTTCGCCGCGCGCGACGCGATGTCGGGATACTTCCGCCGGTCGAGGGGGCGCTGGGCGTTGCCCTCCAGGTAGGCGACCAGCGCCGCCTGTTCCTCGCCGGTCGGCGCCTTGACCCCGGCCATCATCTCCTTCATCAGGATGCCGAGGTTGCCCTTGCCCTGCATGCGCACGACCATGCGCTCGACGATGCCCGGCCATTTTGCGGCGTGGTGCATCGCCGGGTTCGGCAGGTTGTGGCACTGCACGCAATACTCGACGACGAGCGCCGCGCCGCGCGTTTCGCGCTCCGGAAGCTGCGCGGGCTCGAACGTCGGGGGGAGGATCCGCGCGAGCATGGGTCCGTGCGGACTCTCCTGCCAGAGTATGCGCGCTGCCTCCACGGCCCGCTCCGCGGAGCTATCCGCACTCGTCGCGGCCATCGCGAACGCGCCGAGCACGGCGGAAAGCGCGACCAGGCCGAACGAGACTCTCATCATCCGCCCATTTTACAGAGTGTGCCGGCGATCCCCTGACACGAACCCGACCAGCGGGTCGGGAACGCCGCGCCCGAATGCGATCGCCTTGAAGAGCTCGCCCATTTCCGCGGGCGAGAGCAGCTTGTTGGCTGCTGCAGCCTGCGGAAGATAGCGCGCAGCATCCTCCGGCGGCGTGCGCAGCATGAGGTCGGTGATCCCGCAATTCACCAGGAATCGTTCCTGGCTCGCATACCCGAGCACGTCGAGCCCTTCGCCCGCGGCCGCTTCGGCGACGGCACTGAAGTCGACGTGCGCCGTGATGTCCTGAATTCCCGGGAGGAAGAAAGGATCCGCGTGCGCGCGATGGCGGTAGTGGCACATGAGCGTGCCCTGCGCGCGCTGCGGATGGTAGAACTCCCGTGCCGGAAAACCGTAGTCCACGAAGAGCATCACGCCACGCTCGAGAATCGCGGCGACGCTGCGCACGAACGCGCGCGCGGCAAGATTGACTTCGGTCATGTACCCTGGCGCGAGCCCGATTTGCTCGGCAGCAGTGCGAAGCTCGCCTGCGGCTGGCCGGAATGCCCATTCGAACGGACGCTCACTGCGACTCGTGACGACGCCGCCTTCCTCGATGCCGCGCTCGCTCGCGCGTACCACGTGGATCGGCATGGCATCGAGCACCTCGTTGCCGATAATCAATCCGGAGAAGGCGGGCGGCAACGCGTTCAGCCACGCGATCCGCTCCATGAGATGGGGTACGCGCGCGGCAAGCAGGTCGCGACTGCGCGCGCGCAGATCCGCGGAGAGCTCGAGAATGAGGAACCTCTTCGGCGCGGCGCCGAGCCGGTCGAGCTCTTCGAGGAGCTCGGCGGCCAGGGCGCCCGATCCCGCACCCACCTCCAGGATATCGTCGAGGCCGAGCGCGATGATCTGACGTGCCTGCTGCGCGAGACAGTGTCCGTACAGTGGCGTCAGCTCGGGCGCGGTGGTGAAGTCGCCGTCCGCGCCGAGCTTACGGGCGCCTGCGCTGTAATACCCGAGTCCGGGGGCGTAGAGCGCAAGCTCCATGTAGCGCGCGAAACTCATCCAACCACCCGCTGCCTCGAGCGCGCGACGCACGTGCTCGACAACGCGCGCGCTGTGCGCGAGGGCCTCGGGCGAGGGGGGCGGCAACGTGTCAAGCGTCTCCATGACGGGCCGTCATAGTGCGCCATTCCGGTAGAATCCTCAATCGTCCCCGCGCCGGAAAACGGTGCATGGACGCTCATCGGAAGGCGCATGACTGAACCTCTGTCCGGCAAGGTGGCACTTGTCACCGGCGGCGCGAAGCGCGTCGGCGCGGCGATCGTGCGCCGGCTGCACGGCGCCGGCGCGGCGGTCGTGGTCCATCACCGCAATTCCCAGGATGCCGCGAAGAAGCTCGTCGCGGAGCTGAACGAGGTGCGCACGAACTCTGCGGCGTCGGTCCGCGCCGACCTCCTCAATCTCGGCGCCGTAGCGGAGCTCGTCAAGAGCACGGTCGAGCGCTTCGGCGGCCTCGACGTCGTGGTCAACAATGCTTCGACGTTCTATCCCACGCCGGTGGGCGAGATCAAGTCGACCGACTGGGACGATCTCGTCGGCACGAATCTCAAGGCGCCGCTATTTCTCGCGCAGGCGGCGGCGCCGCACCTCAGGAAGGCGCACGGGTGCATCGTGAACATTTCGGACATCCACGCCGACCGTCCGCTGAGGCGCTACGTGGTCTACAGCGTCGCGAAGGCGGGCCTCGCGGCCCTGACCCGATCGCTTGCGAGCGAGCTCGGACCGGACGTGCGGGTGAATGCGGTGGCGCCGGGGCCCATCCTGTGGCCCGATGACGGTTCGTATGACGAGGTGGCGCGTCAGCGAGTGGTCTCGCACACACTGCTCAAGCGCACCGGCGAGGCCGAGGACATCGCCCGGACAGTCTATTTCCTCGTCGCCGATGCGCCGTACATCACCGGGCAGGTGATCGCCGTGGACGGCGGGCGCAGCGTCAATCTCTAACGGAGATCGTCAATCGTGATACTCGAAATAGCAGCCATACGCGTGAAGGCCGGCCAGGACGGGCAGTTCGAGAACGCGTTTCGTGAGGCGTCCCGGGTCATCGGCGCCGCGCAGGGCTACCGGTCGCACGAGCTCGTGCGCTCGATCGAGAATTCGGGCAAGTACGTGCTGCTCGTGCGCTGGGACACCGTGGAGGCGCACATGGAAGGCTTCCGCAACTCGGCGGACTTCAAGAAGTGGCGCGAACTGATCGGCCCCTATTTCGACGGCACACCCGAAGTCGAGCATGGCCAGACGGTGACCGACTCACGGCTTTGACGACCCGCCGTATCTACCTGGCGCGACTCTCGAGCACCGCTGCCCAGCTGGCGTAAGGACGTGGCCTGAGCAGGCCGCGGGCGTCGACCGGCAGGCGCACGAGCGACACCGCGTCGCTGACGTTTCCGCCGATCGCCTCGATTTCGCCGGGCGCCGCGGCCACGACGAGATCGCAGTGATACGGGCCGCGCCGAAGGCGCGCGAATCCGCTCACCTCCTCCGCGAACCCCGGGACGGCGAAGCTCGATCGGGCGACGCAGACCAGATCGCCGACGCGCGGGGCGTAGCTCGCCGGGTCGCGCGTGGCGAAGCGATCGCCGTCGCGCGAATCGAGAAACCGCTCGATATAGTCCCAGTGCAGGACCGTTGCCGGGAATTCGGCGGGAACGAGGCCCGCCCCGCGCGCGAGCCAGGCAATGAAGGCGGCCGACCACGGTCGCAGCTCGCCCTGATTGCCGATGATCGGCAGTCGCGTCACGCCGTACCAGTACATCAGCACCCGCGTGAGCATCGGCGGCTGCGCCTCGTGCGTTGCGACGCCGTCCGATTCGAAGTGCACGGCTGCCTCGCCGGTCGCATCGTAGGTCACGACCGGACGCCCGAAAAGCGTCCACTCCTGTCGGGCGAGGAACACCATGCGATCGCGTGCGCTCGGCACCGCGAAGTTCGGACTGATATCGGGGGAAGGCGTGAGCGGCGCGGGGCCCCGCGCCGCGCACCCGGCAGTGAGCGCGACGATAAGGCAGGCGAGGATTGTTCGCATTCGTGTTCTCCCGGATGACGCGGCCATGATCCCCGACGGCCGGTCATGCCGCAACCCGCCGCCTACACCCTCGCGCCGCGGCTCTGGGATAATCGCCGCTTCATTCCCACCGTGACTCGGTCATGAACGCGCCCGACAGCAAGCGGTTGCAGAAGGAAGCCTACGAGGCCAGCAAGCTCGAGAAGCGGCTGCGCCGGCTCGTCGGGCAGGCCATTGCCGATTACGGGATGATCGGCGCCGGCGATCGGGTGATGGTGTGCCTGTCGGGCGGCAAGGACAGTTACGGTCTCCTCGACGTGCTGCTCAAGCTGCGCGCGATCGCGCCGGTGGCTTTCGAGATCGTCGCAGTCAACCTCGATCAGCGCCATCCCGGGTTTCCCGAGCACGTGCTGCCGGAGTATCTCCGTGCGCTCGACATCCCGTTCCGCATCGAAGTGCAGGATACGCACTCGATCGTGAAGCGGCTGATCCCCGCAGGCCGCACGATGTGTTCGCTCTGCTCCCGGCTGCGGCGTGGCGTGCTCTACCGGGTTGCGCGCGAGCTCGGCGCGACGCAGATCGCGCTCGGGCACCATCGCGACGACATCCTGGAGACCTTCTTTCTCAATCTCTTTTTCGCCGGCAAGCTGAAGGCGATGCCGCCCAAGCTCGTGTCCGACGACGGCCAGCACGTCGTCATCCGGCCGCTCGCCTACGTGACCGAAGCGGACCTCGCGCGCTATGCCGACGTGCGGCAGTTCCCGATCATTCCGTGCGATCTGTGCGGTTCGCAGGAGAACCTGCAGCGCAAGCAGATCAAGGCAATGCTCGCGGAATGGGAGAAACGCCACCCTGGCCGCATTGCGACGATCTTTCGCAGCCTTGCCAATGCGGAGACTTCGCACTTGCTCGACCGCTCGCTCGTCGACTTCCTGGGCATCATGCCGACCGGCGTGCCGGACGCGGCAGGCGACCAGGCGTTCGATCCGGTCTCGCTTGCGCCGGACGCGTAGCGCCTGCGCGTCACGCCGGATCGTACGGCGTGCCGTCCCTGTGGAAGAACCGCGTCGCTGCCGCGGACGCGCGCCCTTCGAGATCCGCGTCGGGGTAGTGCACGCGCTCGCCCGGCAGCCGATCGCCGACTTCGAGGTAGACGGCCACTGCGTTGCTCCGGTTGATCAGATGATGGCCGTTGGGCCTGCCGGCCGCGAACCCGGCGCACATGCCGGGTCCGATGACCTGCGCGCCGGCATCGGTGACGAGCGTGATCTCGCCTTCGAGCACGTAGACGAACTCGTCCTGCCGCTCGTGCCAGTGGCGCTCGGAGGAGTGCGCGCCGGGCGCGAGGTGCACCAGGTTGACGCCGAAGTTCCGCAGTCCGAGTGCGTCGCCGAGCGCCCGCTTGCTGCGGCCGGCAAGCGGCGCACGCAGCGCCTCGGTCGGGTAGACCGACTTCGAGCGGGGCTCGACGCTCGCCGGGTC
>JAABRB010000012.1 GCA_011391185.1 Betaproteobacteria bacterium | reverse complement strand
TACGGACGACGACCAGAAGCACAAGGACTTCGTCGCGCGCATGGTGGACAAGGGTTACACCGAGAAGCAGGTCCGCCTGTTGTGCGAGTGGTACCTGAGGGTTCGTAAATCCCAGTGAGCCAGGCCGCCATCCGATTGCGGGGGCGACTCGGCACGCCCGGGGGATATACAAGGGCGCTTGCCCCCTTGTTCCGAGTGGGGGGTGAGCCGGGGTTTCGAAGGACGCGCCTGCGCGCGTCCGCGCCGGAGAACGCCCGGCGCGATGCAACGCGCCGGGCTGGTGAAGGGGATCCCCCCCCTTGTTCGTTTAACCTTGCCTTTGGTCGCGCCGGTGGGTCGGCGGCCTCGGCAGTATGGCGACCGCAGCGCTCTCGCCACGTATGAACCACCTCATCGACCGGAGACTGGCGGGGGGGAACAAGAGCGCAGTCAATCGCGAGCGGTTCCTGCGCCGCTACAAGGAGCAGATCCGCCGCTCGGTGAAAGGGATCGTCGCCGAGCGCTCGATCACCGACATCGACAAGGGCGGCAATGTGAACATTCCGGCGCGCGACATCCGCGAGCCGGCCTTCCGCCACGGCCCCGGCGGTGATCGCGAGATCGTCCATTCCGGGAATCGCGAGTTCACCGCAGGCGATACCATTCCGCGCCCCCAGGGCGGCGGCGGGGGCGGCGGTGCGGGCAACGAGGGCGGCGAAGGCGAAGGCGTCGACGATTTCGTGTTCAGCCTTTCGCGCGAGGAATTCCTCGACCTCTTCTTCGAGGACATGGAGCTTCCCGACCTGGTGCGCAATTTCCTCGGCGACATACCGGAGCGCAAGTGGGTGCGCGCCGGCTATCGCCGCGAAGGCGCCCCGAACAGCCTGGCCGTCGTGCGTACGCTCAAACAGTCGCTCGGGCGCCGGATCGCGCTTTCCGCCGCGATTCGCGAGGAGCTCGACGCGGCACGCGAGGAGCTCGAGCAGGCCGAGCGCCGCTCCGTATCGATCCTGCAGGCTTCGATGCTGCGCGAGCGCGTCGAGGCACTGGAGAAGAAGCTGCAACGCGTTCCCTTCCTGGACGAGCTCGACCTGCGCTACCGCAACCGGGTTGCGGTCCCGGCGCCGGTCGCGCGGGCGGTGATGTTCTGCCTGATGGACGTCTCGGCTTCGATGGACGAGCGCAAGAAGGATCTCGCGAAGCGGTTCTTCACGCTGCTCTACCTGTTCCTGATGCGGAAGTACGAGCAGGTGAATCTCGTGTTCGTCCGCCATACCGACAATGCCGAGGAATGCGACGAGCAGGCCTTCTTCCACGACCCGCGTACCGGCGGGACGGTGGTGTGCTCGGCGCTCGAGCTGATGCACGAGATCGTCGCGGCGCGCTATAGCGACGCCAGCTGGAACATCTACGCCGCGCAGGCATCCGACGGCGACGCCTTTGGCAGCGACCCGGCGAAAAGCGTCAGGTTTCTGCGCGAATCCCTGCTGCCGCTCACCCGCTACTTCTCGTATATCGAAATCCCGGACGAAAATGACGGGCGCACCAGCACGTTATGGGCGGCGTACGAGGAACTCGAAGGCGTCGAGCAGAATTTCGCAATGCGCCGCGTGGGCGGCCACTCCGAAATCTATCCGGTCTTCCGCGAACTGTTCGGGAAGGAAACGGCGTGACGCGCGACCCGGGTGGCGGGGCAAGCATGCGCGCCGCCGAGCCGATCTCGCGCGGATCGGAGTGGACGTTCGAGCTCATCCGCCGCTACGACGACGCGATCGGCGAGTGCGCGCGCGAATTCGGTCTCGATACGTATCCCAACCAGATCGAGGTCATCACCTCCGAGCAGATGCTCGACGCGTACGCCTCGACCGGGCTGCCGATCACCTATCCGCACTGGACCCATGGCAAGGAGTTCATCCGGAACGAGGCGCTCTACCGCAAGGGATACCAGGGGCTCGCCTACGAGATCGTCATCAATTCCGATCCCTGCATCGCGTATCTCATGGACGAGAACACGATCACGATGCAGGCGCTCGTGATCGCGCACGCGAGCTACGGCCACAACTCGTTCTTCAAGGGCAACTACCTCTTTCGTCAGTGGACCTATGCGGACGCGATACTCGATTACCTGGTCTTCGCGCGCAGCTACGTGATGAAGTGCGAGGAGCGCTATGGTGTCACGGCGGTCGAGGAACTAATCGATTCCTGTCACGCGATCGCGCCACACGGCGTGGACAAATACAAGCGTCCGGGAGCGAAATCGATGAAGGACGAAGCGCGCCGGCAGTCGGATCGCGAGGAGAGCGCGCGGCAGCTCTTCAACGACCTCTGGCGCACGCTGCCCCGGAAAGAAACGAAGGAATCCGTCGCGGCCGCACGTCCGGCTTTCCCCGCCGAGCCCGAAGAAAACGGGCTCTATTTCGTCGAGAAGTACTCCCCGAAGCTCGAGCCCTGGCAAAAGGAGATCGTGCGCATCGTGCGCAAGATCGCGCAGTATTTCTACCCGCAATCGCAGACCAAGGTCATGAACGAGGGGTGGGCGTGCTTCTGGCATTACACGCTCATCAACCGGCTCTACGACAAGGGCCTGGTGGACGACGCGTTCATGCTCGAGTTCCTGCAGTCCCACACGAACGTGATCGCCCAGCGCGGCTTCGACCAGCCCGGGTATGGCGGGCTCAACCCTTACGCGCTGGGATTCGCCATGTTCCGGGACCTGCGGCGGATCTGCGAGGCACCCGCGGAAGAGGATCGAAAGTGGTTTCCGGAGATCGCCGGAGGGGACTGGCGGAAGGTGCTCGATTTTGCGATGCGCAACTTCAAGGACGAGTCGTTCATCGCGCAGTATCTCTCGCCGAAGCTCATCCGCGAATTCCGGCTCTTTGCGATCGCCGACTATGCGGACGATGCCGAGCTCGTCGTCGATGCCATTCACGACGACGCCGGCTACCAGCGCGTGCGCACACTGCTTTCGCGCCAGTACAGCCGGGACTACACGGTTCCCGACATCCAGGTGGCGAACTACGCGCGCGACGGCGACCGGTCGCTGACGCTGCGGCATCAGATGCCGCGCAGCCGGCCGCTGCGCGACGACGAGGCGGAGGAGACGCTCAAGCACTTCGGGCGGCTGTGGGGTTTTACCGTGCGCCTCGAGTCGGTGAGCGACGACGGCGAGGTCAAGAGCACGCTCGAGTGCCCGGGTTGATGCCCGCCCGCCCGGGGGGCCCCGCATCGCCGTCGGACAACGTCGCAGGGCAAGGGATGGCTGACACGCGGACCGAGCGGGACACTTTCGGACCGATCGAAGTCCCCGCCGATCGACTTTGGGGCGCGCAGACGCAACGCTCCCTCGAGCACTTCAGGATCTCGAACGAGCGGATGCCGGACGAGCTGATCCGTGCGCTCGCGCGCGTCAAGCGCGCCGCGGCGACGGTCAATCGGGATCTGGGCGGACTCGATGCAGCGATCGCGGATGCCGTGGTCGCGGCGGCCGACGAAGTGCTCGCCGGGCGGCACGCCGACGAGTTTCCCCTGGTCGTGTGGCAGACCGGCTCCGGCACCCAGACCAATATGAACCTCAATGAGGTGCTCGCGAACCGTGCGAGCGAGATCCTCGGCGGCCCGCGCGGTGAGCAGCGCCGCGTGCACCCCAACGACCACGTGAATTGCAGTCAGTCGTCCAACGACGTGTTTCCGACCGCAATGCACGTTGCCGCGTACGATGCGCTGATGCGCGAGGTCGTTCCGGCGCTACGGGCGCTCGGCGCGACGCTGGCCTGCAAGCGCGAGGCATTCGCGGAAATCGTCAAGATCGGACGGACACACCTGCAGGATGCCACGCCGCTGACACTCGGCCAGGAGTTCTCGGGCTACGTCGCGCAGCTCGATCAGGCCGTCGCCCATGTCGAATCGGCCTCCTCCCGGCTCGCGGCGCTCGCAATCGGCGGCACGGCCGTCGGCACCGGGCTCAACGCGCCGCCCGAGTTTGGCGCGCGAGTGGCCGCCGAGCTCGCGCGGCTGACCGGATTGCCGTTCGTCCCGGCTGCCAACAAGTTCGAAGCGCTCGCCGCGCACGACGCGCTGGTGAACGCGCACGGAACGCTGCGCACCGCGGCGACCGCGCTCATGAAGATCGCGAACGACGTCCGCTGGCTGGCAAGCGGTCCGCGGAGCGGCATCGGCGAGATCACGATTCCGGAAAACGAGCCCGGGAGCTCGATCATGCCGGGAAAGGTCAACCCGACCCAGTGCGAGGCCGTCCTGATGCTCGGGGCGCAGGTGTTCGGAAACGACGTCGCGATCGGCATCGCTGGCGCATCCGGGAACTTCGAGCTGAACGTCGCCAAGCCAATCATCATTCACGCCTTCCTGCAGAGTTGCCGGCTGCTGGCCGATGGCGCGCGGTCGTTCGATCGATACTGCGCATCGGGCATCGAGCCGGACCGGGCGCGAATCGCGGATCTGGTCGCGCGCTCCCTGATGCTGGTCACCGCCCTGGCCCCGCATGTCGGATACGACAAGGCGGCGAAAATCGCCCGCAAGGCGCACACCGAGGGAACGACACTGCGTGCCGCCGCGCTCGCGCTCGGCTACGTCACTGCGGCCGAGTTCGACGACTGGGTGCGCCCGGAGAAGATGGTGTAGCCAGTTTTTCTCCTCCTTTTCAAGGGTGAGCCGGGAATTTGAAGAACGTGCCTGCGCACGTTCGAGCCGGCGAACGCCCGAGGCTTCCATGCCTCGGGCCGGGCGGGGTCCGTAGGGCGGGGGGTGGTTGCGGTTTTGATCAGCGCTGCTCACCACCCCGTCCGCGACGCGGACACCCCTCCTCGGAGAGGCGGGGAAAAAGCTTCAGTCATCCCCTCCTTTTCAAGGAGGGGTCCGCCCGTAGGGCGGGGGGTGGTGGGTACTTCGATCGAGGCACGGCACCACCCCGTCCGCTGCGCGTCCACCCCCCTCCTTCGCAGGGAGGAGGGGAAAAGTCTTATGTGGTCTCGACGGGCGCGTCGAGCAGCGGCATTTTCGCCAGCCACTCGTTCACGAGCGCCGGATCGCCGAAAAGCGTCTCGAGCTCGGCGCGCGCCTCCGCCTCGGTCTGCCGGACCGAATCCACGACGCCGATCGGCCGGGTCGCGCGCGACGTCGCGAATTCGAGTCGGATGCCATTCGGATCGAAAAAATAGGCCGACCAGAACCGCCCACCCAGACTGACCGGACCGATCACCTTAACGCCGTGCGAGCGAGCGCGCTCGATCGCCGCGTCGAAACGCGCCATCGGAACGTGAAAGGCGACGTGCTGCATGCCGCCTGGCAGGTCGCGATTCGAGCGCTCGTGCCCTTTCGGGTACTCGAAGAACGCGAGCAGGCTGTCGTTCCCCATGTCGAAGAAGTAATGCCGCAGGTTGTCGTAGGGCGGCTGCCCGCGGTCCTGCTCGTAGGGCACACGGCGGACGTGCACGAGCCGCAATCCGATCACGCGCGTGTAGAAATCCATGGTGCCCGGCAGATCGTCCGTGACGAACGCAAGATGGTCGATGCCGCGGGTCAGGACCGGGCCGGGCTCAGGCGTTTTGCTCATGGTGCGCCTCCACTTGCTTGAGGAACAGACGTACGGCCGCGAGGAATCCTTCCGGGTTGTCGACCGCGACATTGTGACCGGCGTCGACCTCGACGACCTGGATTCGGGGACTCGCGTCACGCACTTTCGCAATTGTCTCGGCCGCGAACATGTCCGAGTGCGCGCCGCGGATGACGAGCGTGGGGCACTGCAGGCGCCCGAGCGTCTGCCACATGTCGACGCCGAGCTTGGGGTGCTGACCCGTCTCGAGTGCGCGGCGGAACTGCTCGCGAAAGTGCGGGTCGCGCTTGATCGCATAGCCGCCATCGACTTTGCGCAGATAGGCCTCGAAGCGCGCGCGCTTCGCCGGCGCGTCGGGATCGTTCTTGAAATAAAGCATCGCCGCGTCCACTGACTCGAACATGTCGGGCGTGCCGGCGACCTGTGTTCTCACCCGCGTCGACCCGGCCGGGGCGTTCTCGGGCGAGTAGTCGACAAGCACTAGCGCCTTCACGCGCCTCACGTTCTCCGCCGCGCAGAACGCCGCATTCCGGCCGCCCATCGAATGACCTACGAGAACTGCTTCGCGCCAGCCCAGATGGTCGATCACCGCGATGACGTCTGCGGCGAATGCGGCGACCGTATAGTCGCCGCGCGGGCTGAAATCCGAGTCGCCAAAGCCGCGCATGTCCAGCGCGACGACTTCGCGATCGGCGGCCAGGGACTGAGCGACGCCAATCCAGTCGTACGAGAAAAAGGAAAGGCCGTGCAGGATCAGCACCGGCGTGGCGCCGGGGCGGCCGAAGCGCCGGAAAAGAAGATTGACGTCGCCGGATCGGACACGTCCGGTGATCGATTCACTTCTGGACATTCTGCCTCCTGGTCGCCGAGCGTCTCCGGTTCCCTACATTACCTTTCGCGGCCGTGCGTGGGAAGTCCTGGGCCATACGGACCGGACGGCCGCGCCGGTGGTAGGCTTGCGTGACCGGCATTTGTCCGAGCGAGCCACCCATGCGCTTCACACCCGCCAACACTGCCGACCGCAAGGTCCTCGTCACCGAAGTCGGTACCCGTGACGGCTTCCAGGCCGAAGGGGTGTTCATTCCGACACCCACCAAGATTGCGGTGCTCGATGCATTGATCGAAGCCGGAATGACGAGCTTCGAGGCGACTTCTTTCGTTTCCCCCCGCGCGGTGCCCCAGATGGCGGACGCCGCCCAGGTGATGGCGCAGGTCACGCGTCGCAAGGGCGTTCGACTGCAGGCCCTGGTGCCGAACGCGCGCGGCGCGGAGGCTGCCGCGGCAGCCAAAGTGGACATGATGGTCTGCTTCGTGTCCGCGAGCGAGAGTCACAATCAGACCAACCTGAACAAGTCGATCGCGGCATCGCTCGAGAACATCGCGGACGTCGCCGGGATCGGACGGGCTGCGGGCATTCCATTGCGCGGCGCCGTCGCCACGGCATTCGGTTGCCCGTTCGAAGGCGACGTGTCGATCGACTCGGTGCTGCGTATCGTCGCGGCATACGACGCCCTCGGCGTGCGCAACATCTCGCTCGGCGACACCACCGGTATGGCGACGCCCCGGCTGGTCGAGGAGCGCCTTGCAGCGATTCGCAGCCGGTTTCCCGGGCTCGAATTGGCCCTGCATTTCCACAACACGCGGGGCATCGGGCTGGCAAACGTGCTGGCAGGACTCGAACTCGGCATCCGGGAATTCGAATCCTCGATTGGTGGCATCGGCGGATGCCCGTTTGCTCCGGGTGCGACCGGCAATATCTGCACGGAGGACCTCGTGTATCTGCTGCAGGAATGCGGCTTCGAGACGGGCATCGATCTCGAGCAACTCATCCGCGCGGCGCGGCGCGTCGAGGAAATTGTCGATCATCCGCTGCCGGGTCAGGTCATGCGCGCCGGCCCGCGTTTGCGCCAGCACAGCGTGGCGAGCGCGCGACGAGCGCTGGGCTGACCCGGCGCACCACCCCGCCGCCTCCGGCGGCACCCCTCCTCAGGGAGGAGGGGAAAAGGATCAAAGGCATCCCCTCCCCAGGGAGGAGGGGAAAAGGAGCAAAGGCATCCCCTCCCCAGGGAGGAGGGGAAAAGGAGCAAAGGCATCCCCTCCTCAGGGAGGAGGGGAAAAGGATCAAAGGCATCCCCTCCTCAGGGAGGAGGGGAAAAGGATCAAAGGCATCCCCTCCTTTTCAAGGAGGGGTGGCTGCGAAGCAGCCGGGGTGGTTGGCGGCGCACCCCGTCCTGTCCTGCCGCGCGGCGATCAGTGTTTCCCTTGCGACATGTCCTTGGATGCGCCCGGCGCGGCGAGGTCGCGGACTTCGGCTTGCACCTCGATGGTCCGGGTCTGCCCGTCGCGCTCCTTCACGGTGAGCGTGATCGGGATGATGTCGCCCTGCTTGAACTGACGCTCGATCCCCATGAGCATGATGTGATGACCGCCGGGCTTGAGGGCGACTTCCTGACCCGCAGGCAGGGCAAGCTCGGTGACCGGTCGCATCCGCATGACGTCCTTGACCATGGACATCTCGTGAATCTCGACGAGCTTCACGGCCGGTGAGCTTGCGGCGACGAGCTTCGCGTCGCGATCCGACCTGAGCTTCATGAACGCCCCGGTCACCTTCTGGGGCGCTACCGTGCCGCGCACCCACGGCTGCGTCACGGTAACTTCCGCGAACGCCGTGGTGCCCGGGACCGTCAGTGCCAGAAAGAGTGCCGCGCGAGCGAGCGGTGTGCCGGGCAATCGAAACGAACCGAGCGCACAAAGTGAACGAAGTGAACCAATTGAAGGAATGGGCCGGCTGCGAGTGAACATTGCAATGCTCCTCAAAAATCCAGTCTAGCGCGATCGGCACGGGGCAGGCACGCCCACGATCACGATCATGCGGCGGATTTCTTGCCCCACGTGTCGCGCAGGGTCACCGCGCGATTGAACACCGGGGCGCCCGGGCGGCTGTCGACGCGGTCGGCGACAAAATAGCCGTGCCGCTCGAACTGGAAGCGGTCTTCGGGTCGTGCCTCCATCAATGCCGGCTCGAGGTAGGCGGTGACGATTTGCCTGGCGTCCGGGTTGAGATCCGCGCGGAAGTCGCGCTCGCCCGCGCCCGGGTTCGCGGTCCGGAAAAGGCGATCATAGAGTCGCACCTCGCAGGTATGCGCGTGCCCCGCGGCGACCCAGTGGATATTGCCCTTGACTTTCTTCTTCTCGGCACCGGGTGTGCCGCTGTGCGTCTCGGGGTCGTATTCACAGTGCACGGCAACGACCTTGCCGGCCGCGTCCTTCTCGACGCTGGTGCACCTCACGACGTAGGCGTAGCGCAGTCGCACCTCGGTGCCGGGCGCGAGGCGAAAGTAGCCCTTGGGCGGCTGCTCTGCGTAGTCCTCGCGCTCGATCCAGAGCTCGCGCGCGAACGGCACCGGGCGCGTGCCGAGCTCGGGTTTCTGCGGATGGTTCGGCACCGCGCAGAGCTCTTCGCGATCGTCCGGATAGTTGTCGATCACCAGCTTCAACGGATCGAGCACCGCCATGCGGCGTTCGGCACGCGCATTCAGGTCCGCGCGCATGCACTCCTCGAGCACGGTGTACTCGATCCATGAATCGGCGCGGGACACGCCGATGCGCTCCGCGAAAAGGCGGAAGCCCTCCGGGGTGTAGCCGCGCCGGCGCGCGCCCACGAGCGTCGGCATGCGCGGGTCGTCCCACCCGTCGACGTGCCCTTCCTCGACAAGCTGGATGAGCTTGCGCTTCGACAGCACGACAAAGGTGAGATTGAGCCGCGCGAATTCGATCTGCTGGGGCAGCGGCGTATTCAGGAGACCGCCTGCGGCGAGCCGTTCGTTGAACCAGTTGTAGAGCGGCCGGTGATCCTCGAATTCCAGCGTGCAGATCGAGTGGGTGATGTTCTCGAGCGCATCCGACACCCCATGCGCCCAGTCGTAGGTCGGGTAGATGCTCCAGGCGTCGCCCGTCCGGTGATGGGTCGCATGACGAATGCGGTACATCGCCGGATCGCGCAGATTGATGTTCGGGGCAGCCATGTCGATCTTCGCGCGCAGCACGTGTGTTCCGTCGGGAAACTCGCCGGCGCGCATGCGGCGCAGGAGGTCGAGGCTCTCGGCGGCGGGCCGGTCGCGGTGCGGGCTGTTGCGTCCCGCCTCGGTCAGCGTGCCCCGCATGGCCCGCATCTCGTCGGCAGTGAGCGAATCCACGTAGGCGTGCCCCTGTTCGATCAGATGCTCGGCGAACCGGAAGAGATGCTCGAAGTAGTCGGAAGCGTAGTAGAGGTGGTTCCCCCAGTCGAACCCCAGCCAATGCACTGCGTCCAGGATCGAGTCGACGTACTCCTGCTCTTCCCGGGTCGGATTGGTGTCGTCGAAGCGCAGGTGGCAGATCCCGTCGTAGTCCTGCGCCAGGCCGAAATTGAGGATGATCGATTTCGCGTGCCCGATGTGGAGGTACCCGTTCGGTTCGGGGGGGAAGCGCGTGCGGATCCTAGCCGGGTCGGATGGCCCGCCGCGATGCTTGTCCGACGGCCCTGACCCGCCTCCCCACGCGCGCGCGGCGTACTTGCCCGTTTCCAGGTCGGACTCGACGATCTGGCGGATGAAATTGGAGGAGGAAGCGGCTTGCGGTTCCGATTTGGACATCCGGGGTAGAGAATCTGTGTTCGCGCTGCATTCTACCGCAGCACCGGTGCGCGACCGGCGCGTTTCCGGGAACCTCGCTACCCTTGGGTCTACGCATCGCCCGTCGCCGCGCCATGGAACTCCGACCGCTCCGCTACGCTCTCGCCGTTGCCAAGGCGCGCAGCTTCACGAAGGCTGCGGCGCGCCTGCACGTGTCGCAGTCGGCGGTGAGCGAGCAGGTTGCCAAGCTGGAGGCAGAGATCGGATTGGCACTCTTCAACCGGGTCGGTCGCGGCGTCGAGATCACCGACAGCGGACGCACGTTCCTCGCCGAAGCGGCGCGCGTCCTCGCCGAGGTCGGATCGCTCGCGCGCGCGGCCGATCGCCTGCGCGGTCACGTGGTCGACACGGTCGCGGTCGGCATGGGCTCGGGCATGGCGCAGATCTTCATCCCGCGGCTCTTTCCGGCGGTGAGCGAACGCGCGCCGGAACTGCGGCTCGACGTGCTCACCGCGCCCACCAAGAGCATCTTCCAGGACTTGCACGACGAACGCATCGACCTCGGCATCGCGATCGCGACCAACCCGGAGCGGGTGCCGAGCGGGCTTCTGCAGGAGCCGCTCGCCGAGCTCGACCTCGCGCTCGTCGTGCATCCGCGCCACCGGCTCGCGGGCCGCACGCGGGCGGTGGATCTCGGCACGGTGATGGCGGAGCCGATGGTGATGAACGAGCTGACGGTGGGCTACGGCGAAGTCGTGATGGCGCTCTTCGCCGATCTCGGGATGCGTCCGAGCATCCTCGCGATCGCGGACAACATCGAGACGATGAAGGTCATCATCCAGCAGGGCAAGGGCGCTGCGGTCATGCCGGCCGCCGCCGCGGCGCGGGAGGTGAAAGCCGGGCTGCTGCGGGTCCTGCCGATCGCGCCGGGGCGCAAGGTCGGGTTGAGCTTGTACCGCCGGCGCGAACCGACAGCGCGCCGGCGCGAGGGCTACCTGGCGCTGATCACCGAGGCGCTCAAGACGTCTCCGCCGGCAGAGCCCTGATCCGCAGACCGTATCGGAAATTCCGATTGGTGCATCGGCAAGCCATGTTTGACTCCGGTCGGCCGCTTGGCTAGCCTGTCCGCGAGGAGGCGCGCCGTTGCGGCGCGCCCGGAAATGCCGGACACCCTGCCTGCACGGGGGAACAGCGGTCCGGCGGACACCCGGGAGGTCGCATGACCGCAGCGCCCGCGCCCGCGGAGCAGGGCCGGATCCGGATCGGCATCGATACCGGCGGAACGTTCACCGATATCGTGGCGGTCGATACCTCGTCCGGCGCGATGCAGGTCACCAAGGTGTCGAGCACGCCGGCGAATCCGGCGGTCGGCCTGGTGACCGGCGTCCGGGAGATCATGCAGCGCGCCGGCGCCTCGATCGCCGACGTCGCCTCCCTTTCTCACGGCACGACGGTCGCGACCAACGCGCTCCTGCAGGGCGCGATCGACTCGCTCGGGCTGGTCGTCACCGAAGGTTTCCGCCACATCCTCGAGATCGCGCGCCAGGCGGTGCCGGTCGGCTACGGCAATTCCTATTTCTGGGTGAAGCCGGACCGCATCGTGCCGCTCGAGCTCGTCCGGGAAGTGGGTGGGCGGCTGAACTTCCGCGGCGAGGAGCTGCGGCCGCTCGACGAGGCAGCCGCACGCGAGGTCGCGCGGATCTTCAAGCGCAAGGGGATACGCGCCGCCGCGATCTGCCTGATCCACGCCTACGCCAATCCGGCGCACGAGCACCGCGTGCGCGATGCGATGCTCGCCGAGTATCCGGAGCTGGTGCTCTCGCTCTCGAGCGACGTCCTGCCCGAGTACCGGGAATACGAACGTGCGATGACGACGCTGGTCGACGCGTTCGTCAAGCCGCACATGGCGGTCTATCTGCGGCGCATCCGCGAGGCGCTCGGATCCGATCTCGGCGCGAAGCCGTTCCTCGTCATGCAGTCCTCCGGCGGCGTGATCTCCGCCGAGCAGGTCGTCGACAAGCCGATATCCACCGCGCTTTCCGGCCCTGCCGCCGGCGCGCTCGGCTGCTTGGTGGTCGCCGAGGTCGCGGGTTTCCGCGAAGTCGTCACGCTGGACGCCGGCGGCACATCGACGGACATCTGCCTGATCGAGGACGGGCGCGCGCACATCACGACCGGCGCGTCGGTCGGGCCGTTTCCGGTGCGCATCCCGATGATCGAGATCGAGACCATCGGCACCGGCGGCGGCTCGATCGCCTGGATATCGCGCGAGGGTCACCTGAAAGTGGGGCCGAAGAGCGCAGGCGCGGTGCCCGGACCGATGTGCTACCCGGGGGGCGGCGACGAGCCGACCATCACCGACGCCAATCTCGTCCTCGGGCGCATTCCGCCGGCGCTCATCGGCGGCGGCATCCGCCTCGACGCGGAGCGCGCGCGCGGCGGCATCGCACGGCTTGCCGCGGCCCTCGGCCCGAGCGGCCCGGCGCGCAAGCAGTTGAGCGTCGAGGAACTCGCCGACGGGATCATCGAAATCGCGAACTGGAACCAGGCGAACTGCATCCGGCAGATGACCATCCAGAAGGGCATCGATCCGCGGCGCTTCGCGCTGCTCTCCTTCGGCGGCGCAGGTCCCGCGCAGTCGCCGGCCGTGCTGCGCCTCCTCGGGATGAAGTGCTGCATCGTGCCGTTCAATCCCGGCAACCTGTCGGCCTTCGGACTGCTCGCGGTCGACTGGCGCACCGATCACATCGCGACCCGCGTCACGCATCAGGACGCGCTTGCGATCGACGCCCTTGCCCTCACGTACGCGCGGCTCGAGCGCGAGGCGGTGGAGGCACTTGGGCGCGACGGCATCGATCCGGCGCGCTGCCGGACGGTGCGCGAGGCCGATCTGCGCTACGCGGGCCAGTCGATGGAGGTGCGAGTGACCGCGCCGGCGGGCCCGGTCGACGACGCGTTCGCGACGCGGCTGCTCGACGCGTTCCACGCGGCGCACCGCAAAGCCTTTGGCTATGACTACCGGGGCCGGCAGAAAGTCGAGCTCGTCAACTTCTGCGTGTCCGGGTTCGGCGTGATCGAGCGCCCGATGCTGCCGGAGCTCGCCGCGCGCCCCGGCGTGACGCCGGCCCGCAAGGGCGCCCGCAAGGTGTTCTTCGACGGGAAGTGGCAGGAGACCCCGATCTTCGACCGCGCCGCGCTGCCCGCGGGCTTCCGGCTCGACGGCCCGGCGGTCATCGAGGAGTTCGGCTCGACGACCGTCGTGTGGCCCGGACAGTGGCTCGAGGTCGATCCGCACGGCATCATGCTGGTGCGGGAGAAAGTGACTGCTCTGAAAGCATGAAGAGCCGGAGAAACCGAATGACCCCGCGTACATCCGCTGACCGAAAATCCTGGCCGACGGCGCCCGTGCGCACCCGGCCGGACGAGGTCGATCCGATCGTGCTGCAGATCGTCGAAGGCACGCTCAACTCGATCGAGCGCGAGATCGAGTTCGCGATCGAGCGCACCGCGCGCTCGCCGATGATCCGCGAGGCGCACGACTACCGCGTCGGACTTTTCGACCGTTATTGCCGCAAGCTCACCGGGCGCTCCTACTCGGCGATGCCGAATGCCGTGGTGCGCGACTTCCCGCCCGAGAGCATGCGGCCGGGCGACGTCTTCCTGATGAACGATACGTACCTCACCGAAGGCTCGATCGGTCATCTGCCGGACATCTGCTCGACGGTGCCGGTGTTTCACGACGACACGGTGGTCGCGTACATCCAGGCCTTCGGCCATCACGACGACATCGGCGGCCGGGTGCCGGGATCGATGCCGGGCACCGCAGTCACGGTGTTCGAGGAAGGCCTCGCCATCCCGCCGATCAGGCTCTACAACGCCGGCGTGCGCAACGACGACGCCTTCAGGATCATCCGCCGCAACACGCGCGTGCCGGAGATGCTGGAAGCCGATCTCGACTCGGAGATGCAGGCGATCATGATGGGCGCCGGACGACTGCAGGAACTCTTCGCGCGCTTCGGCACCTCGACGGTCGAGGCGTGCTTCCAGGCAATCCTCGACAAGTGCCGCGACATCTACGTGAACGAGCTCCTGCCGAAGATCGCCGACGGCGAGTATGCGTGGGAGGACTTCGTCGAGCACGACGGCGTCACCGATCCCAAGCTGCACCGGCTCGCGCTCAAGATGACCAAGCGCGGCAGCCGCATCACGCTCGACTTCAGCGGCACCGCGCCCCAGTCCACGGGGCCGATCAACTGGCCGGCCGACTATGCCGATGGTGCGTTCCTGATCAAGTGGATCGCCCCGGTGCTGCGCAGCCTCGCGGAGTCGCCCGAGCGCGCCGAGGAGATCTTCGTCAACGAGGGCGTGTGCGAGGTCTTCGACGTCGTGTTCCCGCCGAAGGGCACGCTGATCACGCCGGAGTGGCCCGCCGCGACCAATGCGCGCTCGTTCGTGCTGCTGCGCTCGCTCGGGCTGCTCGCGGGCGTGGTTGCGCAAGCGGTCGACGGCCGCATGCCAGCCGATCAGGAAACGATCCGCTACACCGGCTTCTACGGCAACGATGCGAACGGCAAACCGTTCCTTTCGCGCGAGGTGCTCGGCGGCGGCAGCGGCGGTCGCTACTACGCCGACGGCTCGGACGTGATCCACATCGTGCCCGACTCGCGCAACCAGCCCGCGGAGTTCACCGAGAACCGCTTCCCGGTGATCGTCGAGAAGCTCGCGCTCGCCACCGACTCCGGCGGGGCGGGCAAGCGGCGCGGCGGGCTCGGCTATGAGAAGCATTACCGGGTGCTGGTCGACTGCCACACGATCGTGACCGCGGACCGCGTCCGTCTCGGTTGCTACGGCCTGAGCGGCGGACGCGCGGGCCAGCCGTTCTGCGTCACCGTCGATCTGTACGGGAGAGCGAAAGAACTGGGTGGCCTGGTCGATGGCGAGCCGCTTGCCGCGGGGCAGGTGATGCGCGTGGTGACGACCGGCGGCGGCGGCTGGGGCGACCCGCTCGAGCGCGAGCCGGAGCTCGTGCAGCGCGACGTGCTGCAGGGCAAGGTTTCGCCGGAGGCGGCGCGTGCGGATTACGGCGTCGTACTCGTGTCGCGTGACGACGAGTGGGACATCGACACGGCCGCGACGGACGGGCTGCGCGCCGAGCGCCGCGCGGCGCGCAACGCGCCGCTGCCGATGATCGATCGCGGGCCGGGCTACGAGAAGATGCTGCGCGGCGAATTCGCGCCGCGGATGTGACGGGGGACAGCGCATGGCCATCGAAGTCGCAAAGGTCGAGCTCAATAGCGTGCAGGACGCCTCCGGTCTCGAGGAGTGCATCCGCAAGGGACAGTTCGCAGCGGATGAGGTGCTCGCGGTGATCGGCAAGACCGAGGGCAACGGCGGGGTCAACGACTTCACGCGTATCCTCGCCGATCAGGCTTTCCGCGCCGTGCTGCTCAGGCACGGCAAGCGCACCGAGCGGGAAGTGAAGGCGATCCCGATGGTGTGGTCGGGCGGCTGCGACGGGGTGATCACACCGCACGCCACCGTGTTCGCCGGCAATGCCAGGACCGGCCCGAAGAACAAGGACCGCCTGGTGATCGGCACCGCGATGAGCCCGACACTCCTGCCCGAGGACATCGGCCGGCCGGCGATGGTCGAGAAGGTGGCCGAGGGCGTGCGCCTCGCGATGCGCGCGGCCGGGATCGACGATCCGAAGGACGTGCACTACGTGCAGACCAAGACACCGCTCCTCACCATCGACACGATCCAGGACGCGCATCGGCGCGGCAAGGACGTCGCGTGCGAGGTGCACGACTCGATGGGCGTGTCGAACGGCACGACCGGGCTCGGCATCGCGGTCGCGCTGGGCGAGATCAAGATGCCAAAGGCCGAGCAGATCTGCAAGGATCTCGACCTCTACTCGTCGGTCGCATCCTGCTCTTCGGGCGTGGAGCTCGACGCGGCGCAGATCGTGCTGCTCGGCAACAAGGCGGGTGCGGGCGGGCGCTTTCGCATCGGCCACAGCGTGATGCGCGACGCGCTCGACATCGACGGCATCTACGCGGCGATCCGCAATGCCGGCCTCGATCTTCCGGAGCGGCCGCGCGCCGAGGATCTCCAGGGGCGGCTGGTCAACTGCTTCCTCAAGTGCGAGGCCGACCACCGCGGCAAGCTGCGCGGCCGGCGGCAGATCATGCTGGACGACTCGGACGTGCACCATCACCGGCACTCCAAGGGGGCGGTCGGCGGCGTCGCCGCCGCCGCGATCGGAGACCCGGCGGTGTTCGTCTCGGTCGATGCGATGCACCAGGGTCCGCACGGCGGGGGCCCGGTGATCGCAGTCGTGGACGTGGGCGAGTAACTGCGCAGCGCGTGATCGCGATGCTTCGATGAATTGACTTCTCAACAGCGGAGGTTCTGACATGAGCATGAGATTCGGGTTGTTCGGGCGGCTGGCCGCCGTCGCGGTCGCGAGCGCGGCCTTCTGGCCGATCGGCGCGCAGGCGCTCGACATGGTGAAAGTCGGGGTGTTCCCCGTGAGTTCCTCGCTGCCGTACTTCGTGGCGCGGGACCGCGGATTCTTCAAGGAGAGCGGGATCGAGACCGAGATGGTCCGCCTGATCGGCGGGCCGCCGAACGTCGCGGGCCTGATCACCAACCAGATCGACGCCTCGGCGGTGCTGGTCACGATCGAGGGCATGAACGCGAACCTGAAGAAGCCGGGGGTCGCGATGTACATCTCGATCAACGCGCAGAACGCGCAATACCAGATGGAGCAGTTTGTCGTGCGCAAGGGCCTGCAGGTCAACTCGCTCGCCGATCTGAAGGGCAAGAAGATCATGTCGGCCCCGGGGCCGGCGAACGTGACGATGGCGAAGGCGGTGCTCGCCGCGGTGGGGCTCAAGGAGGGTGACTACACGCTCGACCAGCTCGACATGGGGCAGCACATCAATGCGATGACCGCGGGCACGTTCGACGCCGGGTACACCCTGGAGCCGAATGCGTCAGTCATGCGCAATAACGGCGTCGCGACGACGGTCGAGGCCGGAGTGATCGCAAAGTATATTCTCGGCGATCCGAAAGCCTTTGCATGGGTCGCGGGCGGCGTGCTCTCGACCGACTTCATAAAGAACCGCTCCGACGTGGCGAAGCGCTTCGCCGCGGCATGGTCGAAGGCGGTCGACTTCATCAACGCGAACCCGCAGGAGGCGCGCAAGCAGCTCGCGAAGAATACCTTTACGCCGGACGCGGTGGTCGATACGGTGCCGCTCGTGAAATTCACGAACGTCAAGGACATGACCGCAAGGGACAAGGCCGATTACCAGAAGTTCATCGACTTCTCGACGTCCAGCGGCACGCTGCCCGGGAAGGTCGACGTCACGAAATATCTTCAGACATTCTAGACGCGATGCCGGCGGTGAGCGGGGCGCAGGCGCCAGGGCCGGGCATGGTCCCGGTGCCTGATATGGCAGCGGCCGGCGCTGCCGGACGCGCCGAGCCCGTCCACATCACGATCCGTGGTCTGACGAAGCGCTTCCAGGGCGCACCGGTCTACGATCGCTTCGACCTCGACGTGCCGCGCGGCAAGTTCGTCTCGGTGTTCGGGCCGAACGGTTGCGGCAAGTCGACGCTGATCAACCTCATCGCCGGCCTGATTCCGGTCGACGCGGGGACGATCCTGTTCGGCGGCAAGCCGCTTGCGCAGACCAAGATCGGGTACGTCTTTCAGAATTATCGCGAGGCGCTCTTTCCGTGGATGTCGGCGTGGCGGAACATCGAGTACCCGCTCAAGATCGAGAAGGTGCCGAAAGCCGAGCGCGCGCGCCGCGTCGACGGGCTGGTCGAACATCTCGGCGTCAAGATCGACCTCGCCCGCTATCCGTACGAGCTCTCGGGCGGGCAGCAGCAGCTCGTATCGATCATGCGTGCGCTGGTTGTCGACCCGGAGGTGCTGTTTCTCGACGAGCCGTTCTCGGCGCTCGACTACGAGATGACGCTGTTCATGCGCGAGCAGCTGCAACGCGTGTTCCACGAGACGCGCACGACCATGGTGCTGGTCTCGCACGACCTGGAGGAGGCGGTGTATCTCGCCGATCGCGTGCTGTTGCTCTCGCGCCGGCCGGCCACGATCGCCGACTTTCCCGACGTGCCGTTGCCACGTCCGCGCAGCGACCAGACCCTGTCCGATCCCGCGTTCGTCCGTCTGAAAGCCCACTGCCTGGAGGTGTTCCAGCGCGAGGTGCGGAAGGGATGAGCGTACTTCGATGAGGCGCGAGACCTTCCTGCCGCTCGTCGGGATCGCCGCGTTGATCATGATCTGGTATGTGGCGGTGTGGGTGCGCCTGGTCGATCCGGTGCTGCTGCCGACGCCGGAGGCGACCTTTGCCGCGATGGTGAAGGGCATGGCCGGTGGCAAGCTGGGATACGACTTCTGGCGGACCGTCGAGCGGACTGCCTATGCGATCGCCATCGCGGCGGTGATCGCGATCCCGATCGGCGTCGCGCTTGGCTCGGATGAGCGGCTCTACCGGTCCCTGGAGTTCGTCATCGATTTCTTCCGCTCGACGCCCGCCTCGGCCATGTTTCCGCTCTTTCTGGTGATCTTCGGCGTCG
Organism: Betaproteobacteria bacterium; assembly: GCA_011391185.1. Next base: position 3,619 of record JAABRB010000012.1, on the reverse strand, counting down.
GCGACATGACCAAGATCCTGGTCGCGGCGTTTGGCGCGGCGCTGGTGATTCTTTTCAACGTGGCCTACGGCGTCATGAACGCGCGCAAGACGCGCCTCCTTGCCGCCAGGGTGATGGGCGCGTCGCGGTTCCGGGTGCTGACCGACGTGATGCTGCTCGAGTCGCTCCCGCAGACGTTCGTGGGACTGCGCAATGGCGTGTCGCTCGCGCTGGTGATCGTCGTCGTGGCCGAGATGTTCATCGGGTCGAGGGATGGGCTCGGCCACCGCGTGTTCGAGGCGCAACAGCTCTTCGAGATGCCGGATATGTACGCGGCGATCTTTGCCGCAGGCGCGCTGGGTTACGGGCTCAATCTGCTTTTCATGCTGATCGAAAAGCGCTTTGTGCATTGGTCCGGGAAGTAGACGGGCCGTCGACGTGGCGCGTCTCGCGAAGGTCCGCGCGGTCACGCTCCAAATCGTCGGCCTTGCGCTCGCCGAGCCTGGGAATCGGCGATGTGCCAGACTCGCGGCCACTTCGCACCCGCTCGAGAGTTTGCGCGGGGCATCACTGCAAATGGGGGTGGCATAACAAATGGGGGTGGCATAACAAATGGGGGTGGCATAACTCATGGCAACAGCCTCGCGCATCGTCCGCAACGTCTACCGCGATTCCATCGCGCTGATGAAGCTCTCCGCCACGCTCGCGGAGATGAGTGGCGTCGAGCAGGCCTCCGTCATCATGGCGACCGGGGGGAATCTTGACCTCCTGCGCCAGACCGGACTGCTGAAAGGCGCCACCGACGCCCGTTCGAGCGATGTGATCTGCGTCGTGCGCGGGTCGAGCGACAAAGCCGTTTCCGCAGCGCTTGCCGAGGCCGAACGAAGCCTCGCGACCAGCACGAAGGCGCCGCGCGGCCAACGGGGTGCGTCCGAGCCGATTGCGCCACGCTCGACCGGCATGGCGCTTGCGGCAGCCCCGCAATCCAATCTTGCACTCATCTCGGTGCCTGGCGAGTACGCGGCGGCGGAGGCGACGAAGGCGCTGCGGCTCGGGCTGAACGTGATGCTGTTCAGCGACGGCGTCCCGGTCGCGGACGAGGTCGCGATGAAGTCGTTCGCGCAGGCCCGCGATCTCCTGGTCATGGGCCCGGACTGCGGGACCGCCATCGTGAACGGCGTGCCGCTCGCCTTTGCAAACGTCGTGCGCCGCGGCGTGATCGGCTGCGTCGGGGCATCCGGAACCGGACTCCAGCAGGTCACGTCACTCATCGATCGCTTTGGCCAGGGCGTGTCGCACGCGATCGGCACCGGCGGCCGCGATCTCTCCGAAGCGGTGGGCGGGGTGACGATGCTCGCGGGGATGCGTCTGCTGGCGGCCGACCGCGGCACCCGGGTGCTGGTGCTCGTCTCCAAGCCGCCCGCCCCGACCGTCGCGAACCGGGTACTCGCGGCAGCCCGCAAGATCCGCAAGCCGGTCGTCGTGTGCTTTGTCGGTGCCGAGCCGCCCGCAGCGAAGGACGGGAACCTGCACTATGCGCGAACCCTCGAGGATGCGGCCCGCATCGCCGCGTCGCTCGGTGCCGGCCGGACGCCGGCGCGGCGCGCCGTGACGCGAGTGCCCGCGACGCGTCCGCGCCTCGCGCGCGGCCAACGTTACGTGCGGGGCCTCTACAGCGGCGGAACGTTTGCATACGAGGCATCCTGGCTGCTCGGTGATGCAATCGGCGACGCAATCGGCGACGCAATCGGCGACGAGGTCTGGTCGAACGCGCCGGTGCAGAAGAAATATACGCTTCGCGACCCCTGGTCGAGCGACGGTCACACCGTCATCGACCTGGGCGCGGACGAGTTCACGCGCGGCCGGCCACACCCGATGATCGATCACCGGCTGCGCAACGAGCGGATGCTGCGCGAAGCGGAGGATCCCGAGGTGGCGGTCATCCTGTTCGACGTCGTGCTCGGGCATGGATCCCACGCGAACCCGGCCGGTGAGATGGTACCGGCCATTCGCGCTGCGGAGGCCGCCGCCAGGCGGCACAGACGGCGCATTGCCTTCGTCGCGTTCGTTTGCGGGACGGCCGGCGATCCGCAGGATCTCGCGCGCCAGGAGGCGGCGCTGCGCACCGCGGGCGTTGTGCTCGGTACGAGCAATGCGGACGCCGTGCGCATCGCCGCGGCGATGGCGCGAACCGGTGCGCCGGCGGGTCGCAGCCGGGCAGCGAAAAAACGGAGCAAATCATGAGCACGTTGCTCGGTACCCCTCTAGCGGTCGTCAATCTCGGGATTGACGATTTCGCCGGCCCGATCGCCGCGGCGGGTGCCACGGTGACGCGCGTGCAATGGTCGCCTCCGGCGGGTGGCGACGCGGCGGTCAATCGCGCGCTCGCGAATCTCGTCGGCAATCCGGCAGTCGAGGATGCCAACCGTCAGGCGTTTGCCGCCTATTCGGACGCGCAGCCGATCCTCGCGGGCGTCGGCGTCGCGGGCGAGGCGATACGCGGCATGGGAAGTCGCACGCTGCTGCATTCCGGGCCGCCGATCGCCTGGGAGAAAATGTGCGGACCGATGCAGGGTGCGGTGATCGGTGCGGCAATTCTCGAGGGCTGGGCGCGCGACGCGGAGGAGGCGCGCGCGCTTGCCGGGCGCGGCGAGTTCCGCTTTGCGCCCTGCCATCACCATGGCGCGGTCGGCCCGATGGCCGGCGTCATCAGTCCGTCCATGCCGGTCTGGATCGTGCGCAACGCGCGGCACGGCAACCTGACCTACAGCAATCTGAACGAAGGGCTCGGGAAGGTGCTGCGCTATGGCGCATACAGCCCCGACGTTCTCGACCGGCTGCGCTGGATGGCCGCGCATCTCGCGCCGGCGCTCGCGGCTGCCTTGCGCGCGATCGGGCCGATCGAATTGAAGCCGCTCATGGCGCGCGCGCTCCACATGGGCGACGAGATGCACAATCGCAACGTGGCCGCGAGCGGACTGCTGATGAAGCAGCTCGTGCTGGGCGTCCTGAAGGCGGGGATTGCCGCCCGGGATGCCGCGGATGCGCTGGAGTTCGTGGTCGGCAACGATTTCTTCTTCCTCAACGTGAGCATGGCCGCGTGCAAGAACATGCTCGACGCGGCGCGCGGGGTCCCGTCGAGCAGCATGGTCACCACGATGGCGCGCAACGGCGTCGAGTTCGGGATCCGAGTCAGCGGGACGGGCGACACGTGGTTCACGGCGCCCGCGCCCATGGTGGAGGGCCTCTACTTCTCGGGTTACACGCGGGCGGATGCGGCGCGCGACATCGGCGACAGCGCGATCACCGAGACGGCCGGAATAGGCGGATTTGCGATGGCTGCCGCGCCGGCCATCGTGCAGTTCGTGGGCGGCACGCCCGACGTTGCGCTCTCGAACACGCTGGAAATGCTGAGCATCACACTCGGCCAGAACGCGGCCTTCACGCTGCCGCAGCTCGATTTCGCCGGCACGCCGGCCGGCATCGACGTGCGCAAAGTCGTGGACACGGGTATCTGCCCCGTGATCAACACCGGAATCGCGCATCGCGAAGCGGGCGTAGGACAGGTGGGTGCCGGCCTGACGCGCGCGCCGGCCGAATGTTTCACCCAGGCGGTGATCGCGCTCGGGGGCCTCGTTCC
>JAABRB010000113.1 GCA_011391185.1 Betaproteobacteria bacterium | reverse complement strand
TGATGGCTTTCATGCACGCCGGCTCGGAGTCAAAAACGCGCGCGGGACCGATGATGACGGGATTCTTGAGCCCGGTGATTTTTGCGACGCACCCCTCCGGCGCGAGATTTCCCTTGAGAATCGCGAGATGTCCCTGCGCGTACATGGGTTTTCCCCAGGGCCGGATCACGTCCTGATCGGGGCGCGGCTCGTCGGGCACGTTCGCCAGTTCTTCCGCAAGGGTCCGCCCAGTGATCGTCCGGCATTCCCCGTGGAGCCGCCCGTGATTGAGGAGCATCTTGAGCACCTGCGGAACGCCACCCGCGCGGTGGAAATCCATCGCGACATACTGGCCCGATGGCTTCAGATTGCACAGTACCGGAACCTTGCGCCGCACACGCTCGAAGTCGTCGATGGTCCACTTCACCCCTGCGGCGGAGGCGATGGCGAGGTAATGCAGTACCGCGTTGGTCGAACCCCCGGTCGCCATGACGAGTGCAATCGCATTCTCGATGGACTTCCGCGAAATGATGTCGCGCGGACGGATGTTCTTCCGGATCGCATTCACCAGCACCCGCGCGGACTCTGCGGCCGATTCTGCCTTTTCGGGATCGGGGCAGGCCATTTGCGACGAGCCGAGGAGACTCATTCCGAGTGCCTCGAATGACGAGCTCATCGTGTTCGCGGTAAACATGCCGCCGCACGCACCCGTCGACGGGCAGGCGTTCTTCTCGATGCCGACGAAGTCCTCCTCGCTCATCTTGCCCGCGCTGAATGCGCCGACCGCTTCGAATGCCGACACAATGGTGAGATCCTGCCCCTTCCATTTGCCAGGCCTGATCGTTCCGGCGTAGACGTAGATTCCCGGCACGTTCATGCGTGCCAGCGCCATCATCCCGCCGGGCATGTTCTTGTCGCATCCGCCGACGACGAGGGCGCCGTCCATCGCCTGACCGTTCACCGAGGTCTCGATCGCATCGGCGATCACCTCGCGCGAGACGAGCGAGTACTTCATCGCTTCCGTGCCCATGCCGATGCCGTCGGTAACGGTCGGCACGCCAAACACCTGCGGCATCGCGCCCGCCGCGCGCAGCGCGTCCATCGCCCGGTCCACCAGCGGCTGAATGCCGGCATTGCAGGGATTCATCGTTGAGTGGCCGTTCGCGACGCCCACGATCGGCTTTTCGAAGTCGTCGTTGCCGAATCCGACCGCGCGCAACATGGCGCGATTGGGGGAACGGGCGACTCCCGCTGTGATGGTTCGGCTGCGAGGGTTGGTAGCCATGACGTCCTCCGTAGGGATTGCGATATGCGGGTCAGCCCGGAAGTCTAGCGCCTCGCCGGGGCGGCCCGATGGGTGAAGGCGAAGCGGTTCGAGCACACACATTCGGGTCCGCCGGATGTGCTGTCCGATCCGTGTGCTGTCCGATCCGTGTGCTGTCCGATCCGTCAACGTCGAGCTTAGCGGGACACTGTCATACCGTCCAATGCATCAGAAGCGCACATATGATACTTTTTAGGTATCGTCGCCCGGGCTCTCACGGGCCCATGACCAAGCATGGAGCTGCGCCACCTCCGCTACTTCGTCGCCGTGGCCGAAGCACTCAACTTCGGGCGTGCGGCGCGTCAGCTCACGATTTCGCAGCCGCCCCTGTCGCGCCAGATTCGCGCGCTCGAGGACGAGCTCGGCACACCCCTTTTCGTGCGCACCCGCCGAGCCGTCACGCTCACCACCGCGGGCAGCGTGCTGCTGCCCGAGGCGCGCCGGCTGCTACGCGAAGCCGATGCGCTGAAAGAGGGTGCCCGGCAGCTCGCGTCCGGCGAGGCTGGGACCGTGGCACTCGGATTCATCAGCGTTGCCGCGTACAACATCCTCCCCACCCTCGTGCCCGAATTCCGCAAGCGTCATCCGGGTCTCAAGCTTGCCCTGCAGGAAGGCGCCACCGACGCGCTGCTTTCCGCCCTGGGCCAGGGCGAGATCGATGTGGGGATGGTTCTCCCGCCGGTCACCGATCCACGGCTCGTCTATCGGCCGCTCGTGCACGACCGACTCATGGTGGCCTTGCCGGCGCGCGCCCGCGACCGCTTCCCGCGTGGTCCGCTCCCTCTCGCTGCGCTGGCCGACGAGCCTTTCATCCTGTTCCCGCGCAAGGCGGGCCCGAGCCTCTACGATCTCATCATTGGATCCTGCCGGCGCGCCGGTTTCGCGCCGCGAATCGACCAGGAAGCCGTCCAGATGCAGACCATCGTGAGCCTGGTCGCGGCCGGCATGGGCGTCGCGCTCGTGCCGGCTTCCCTTCAGCACCTGCGCCGGACCGGGGTCGCGTACCGACCGCTTCAAGACAAGACCCCGCCGGTCGAAATCGGGCTCGTGTGGAACACATCGGACGAGTCACCATCCGTACGGGCGTTCGTGGCGCTTGCGACCGAATGCGGGGGGCGGCTGGGTCTGCTGCGCGATCACCGCTGACACGTGAATTCGTGAAGTTGCTAGACTCCGCGCTCGCGTCGGGAGGGAGCGCGTGATCATGCAGACAGCCGCGGGCCGTCCGGCCATCACGGGCCGGGAGCACTGGACCCTCAAGGGCGACGTCAAGCTATTCCTCTGGCAGAAGCCCGCACCGGATGGCGCGCGCAACGGGACGATTCTCTTCGTCCACGGCTCGTCCATGGCTTCGCAACCCACTTTCGATCTGCAGGTGCCGGGTCGCCCGGATTCGTCGGCGATGGACTGGTTCGCCGCGCGCGGGTTCGACACCTGGTGTCTCGACAACGAGGGGTATGGCCGTTCGGACAAGAGCCGGCCGATCAATTGCGACATTTCGAATGGCGCAGATGACCTGGCGGCGGCGACCGAGTACGTCCTCGCCCGGAGCGGCACGAAGAAACTCCTGGTCTACGGCATTTCCTCGGGCGCACTCAAGGCAGCTCTGTTCGCAGAGCGCCATCCGGAGCGCGTCGCGCGACTCGCGTTGGATGCGTTCGTATGGACCGGGGAAGGTAGTCCAACCCTCGTCGAGCGCCGCAAGCGCTTGCCGGAGTTCCTCGCGAAGAATCGGCGCCCGATCGATCGCGCGTTCGTGCAAAGCATCTTCACACGCGACCATCCTGGCACCGCGGACGAGACAACCATCGGCGCCTTCGCAGACGCGATTGTGGCGCTCGACGACTCGGTACCGACCGGCACCTACGTGGACATGTGCTCGAAGCTTCCACTGGTCGACCCGGCACGAATCACCGCCCCGACCATCGTGTTGCGCGGCCAATATGACGGCATTGCGGGATTCGACGATCTGATCGAATTCTTCAAGCGACTGCCGAATCCAGACAAGCAGTTCGCGGTGATGGCTGGAATCTCGCACGCGAGCTTCCAGCAGAAGAACTTCCTGACCGCATATCACATCCTGCACGCGTTTTTCAGCCTGCCCGAGCCGGTGTACCGGAGCTAGCGCGCCAGGATCACGATCATCCGGCCGGCGCTCCGCCGGCACGACCCACGACGAAGGACGCACCCATGAAGACCCAGCGCGTTTTGCTCGCACGCCGCGACGTCCTGAAGACCGGCCTCGCGGCCGCATCGCTCGCCGCGTTTCCCTTCCGGTCCGCACAGGCCGCATATCCGGACCGCACGATCAAGGTGGTGGTCCCGACCCGCGCGGGGGGAGGCGCGGACCGCCTCGCGCGCGCGTTTACCGAAGTCTGGCGCAAACATCTCGGGGTGTCGTTCGAGTTCGATTTCTTTCCCGGCGGGTCAGGACAAGTCGGGTACGAGCTCTTCGTCGCGCGGCGCGACAAGGACGCCTACAACCTGCTCTTTGGCAACATGGGGCCCGAGATCATCATGTACGTGCTCCAGAACCCGAAATACAAGTTCCCGCAGGACTACTTCTACTTTTGCCGCCTGGACATCGATGACAGTGCGGTCTACGTGCGGGCGGACAGCCCGTTCAAGCGCATCGAGGATGTCGTCTCGGAAGGCAAGAAGCGCGTGGTAAACGTAGCCACCAGCCGGCTGCCGCACCCCGCCTCGATCGGGATGCTCGCGCTCGGCGAAGCGACCGGAGCAAAGTTCAATCTGGTGCCCTATGGCGGCGGCAACCCGACGATCGTTGCCACCCTGAATGGCGAAGTCGACTGCGGCGTATTACCGGTCGCCGAGCCAATCAAGATGGGCGACAAGACGCGCATTCTCGGCGTGTTCAATTCCTCGAATACGCTGGCCGATCGGACCGGCAACGCGCCATCGATCAACCAGGTGTTCGGGACCAGGATCCCCGATCTGTATTCCTCCCGCGCCTGGGCGATCCACACCGAAGCCGCGAGCAAGTACCCCGATCGATTCGAGAAACTGAACGAGTCGGCAAAGCTGATCTTCGCGGATCCGTCGTTCAAAGACGTGTATTCGAAGACCGCCGGGGACTGGCGCCAGGCGCGCTACGGCGATCGCGCGGAGTGCGCGAAATACGCGGAAGGCATGATCGAGCTCGCCGGTCGCTACCAGAAACTTCTGAGCGCGAAAGAAAAGAAGGGCAGCTGAGAAAGATTGTCGCTGCCCGACATTCCGATCGACCATGCAGGATTCTCCCGACAAGACGCTGGACGCGGCGCTCGGCGACCTGGTCATTCCGGCGTTGGCGGTCGCCTTTACGCTCTATTTCTTCGACTCCGTCTGGGATCTCGCGTGGGAAGCGCGCGCCACCGGCATGGTCGTCGGCACCACGCTGCTTGCACTGATCGTGCTGCTCGTTGTGCGCGTCGTGCGCCGACTCGTCGCCGGCCGGGCCACGCTCTCGTTCGGTCACCTGATCGGGCCCTTTCCCTACGGACGCCAACGCTTCGGCATGATCGCGCTCTGCGCGCTCTTCATTGCGCTCATACCCTGGCTGGGGTTGACGCTCGGCCTCTTCACGCTCATCTCTGCCCTCATGCTTCTGCTTGGCGCCGGCAGCTGGCGCTCGATCGTCACGACGGCGGCTGCGGTCTCGATCACGGCTTACTTGCTGTTCGTCGCGCTCCTCAATACCCGGCTGCCGCACGGGCCGATCGAGAAGCTCGTCGCGGCGTTGTTCTAGCCTGAACGCGCGCGATCCGGCATGAGTTGGGACTTGGATTTCCTGCTCGGTCTCATCGGGACCAACTTCGGCTACTGGTGGATCATCCTGCCGGCGGTCATCGCGGGCATCGTCATCGGGGCGATTCCGGGTTTCAATGCGCAAAATGCGCTGATCATCCTGCTGCCGCTCAGCCTCGCAATGCCGGTCGAGCAGGCGCTGGTCTTCATGGTGTCCCTCTATTGCGCAACCCACCTCGGCGGCGGGATCCCGGCGATCCTCATGAACATCCCCGGCACCGGCGGTGCGGCGGCGACGACGCTCGACGGCTACCAGATGGCGCGCAAGGGCCAAGCGCAGCAGGCCCTGGTGCTGTGCTTCACGTCCTCGGTGTTCGGCGGGCTGATCACGTCGATCGCGACGGTCGCGCTGCTGCCGTGGCTTGCGCAGATCGGGTACGTGATGCGCAGCGTGGAGATGGTCATCCTCATGCTGTTCGGCCTGACGCTGATTGCGGTCGTGGCCGCGCAAGACACGCTGAAGGCGCTGATCGCCGGGATGTTCGGTCTGTTGATCGGCTCGATTGGCACCGATCACATCTATTCGACGCCGCGCGCGACCTTCGGGTTACTCGAGCTGCTGGACGGCGTCCCGCTGGTCCCGGCACTGATCGGCCTCTTCGCGATCTCGGAGGCGCTCGTGATGATCGAGGCCGAGATGATCGATTCGCAGGCTGTGCACTCGCGCGCGTCGCGCGCGAGCTGGGCCGCAACTGTGGAGGGGCTCCGGATCTCGGCGAACCGGTGGTGGCAGATCGTGTGGACCGGTTTCATCGGGCTCTTCATCGGCGTCATACCGGGCGCAGGCGCGAGCATTGCGTCGTTCGTCGCGTACCAGCAGTCGCGCATGTTCTCGAAGACACCCGAACTCTACGGTACCGGTCATCCGGACGGAGTGCTCGCGCCCGAGTCGGCGAACAATGGCGTGACCTCGGGTACCCTGGTGCCGCTGATGGCGATCGGCGTGCCGGGAGGCAGCACTGCGGCGGTCATGATGATCGTTCTGCAGTACCACGGTGTCGTGCTCGGCCCGCGGCTGTTCATCGAGAGCCCGCAGCTTGCATACGGTGTTTTCGTGGCCATGGTCGTCGCCTACATCTTCATGATCCCGGCGATCCTGCCCCTCGCGCGCTACCTGGCGCGGGTGACACTGGTGCCGACACGCTATCTCGTACCGATCATCGTCGCCTGCACGATTGTCGGCGCGTTCGCCGATCGCGAATACCTGTTCGACATGGGACTTGCCCTTGCCTTCGGCGTACTGGGATACGTCGCGCGCAAGACCGGGTATCACGTCACGGCGATCCTGATCGGAGTCATCATCGGCCCGCTCTTCGAGCAGTATCTGGTCCGGGCGCTGCGCATCTCGCAGGGAGATCTCGGAATCCTTTTTTCCTCGACACTCGGCAATGTCCTCTGGGTGCTCCTCCTCGCGTCGCTCGTGCTGCCGATTCTTCGCCGACGCGGCACGCGCGTCTACGAGGCGCCGACGGGATAAGATTCGTAAGTGCTCGTTCATCCGAACTTCGACCCGATGCAGAACGAGGGGGTGAACCCCCTCGTAGCTCCCCCAAAATAATGCTCGTTCATCCGAACTTCGACCCGATTGCTTTCTCCCTTGGCCCGCTGGCCGTCCGCTGGTACGGGCTGATGTACCTCGTGGGCTTCGCCGCGGCCTATGCGCTTGGGCGCTACCGCATCGGGCGTGGGCGATCGGGGCGAATCACGGTTTCGATCATGGACGACGTCCTGTTCTTCGGCGTACTCGGCGTGATCCTCGGCGGACGGCTCGGGTACGTGCTGTTCTACAAGCCGGGCTATTACCTTCAGCATCCGCTCGAGATCTTTGCCGTGTGGCAAGGCGGGATGGCATTCCACGGGGGATTCATCGGTGTACTCGTAGCCGTCTGGTATCTCGCGCGCAAGCACCAGTTCCGGTGGCTGGAGATGACCGATTTCATTGCGCCCCTGATTCCGCTCGCACTTGCGGCCGGCCGCCTGGGCAATTTCATCAATGGCGAACTGTATGGCCGAGTGACGGACATCGCCTGGGGGATGGTTTTCGCCAGTCCCGGTGCAGGTGTCGCGCCTCGTCACCCCTCTCAGCTCTACCAATTTGCGCTGGAAGGCCTCGCCCTCTTCGTAATCCTGTGGGTCTTCACGGCGCGGCCCAGGCCGGTGGGGGCCGGATCGGCGGTCTTCCTGATCGGCTACGGCATCCTGCGGATCACGGCCGAGTTTTTTCGTGAACCCGATGATTTTCTTGGTTTCCTTGCCCTGGACCTGACCATGGGCCAATGGCTGTCCGCGCCGATGATCGCAGCCGGCGTGTTTCTGCTCGCATGGGCGTATCGGCGGGTCTAGAATATTCCCGGGTACGGTGGAAGGAGGGGACGTGCCATGCAGCAGGTAATGGGCGATCGCACACAGCTCGAGCAACGCATCTTTGCGCTCACGGTGGAGCACCGTGACTTGGACGATGTCATCAGGCGACTTGCCAGTCAGTTCGATTCCGACCAGTTGCAGCTGCAGCGCCTGAAGCGGCGCAAACTGCTCCTCAAGGATCAGATCAACTGGTTGCAGCGTCAGCTCGATCCCGACGAGCTCGCTTAGGTCGGTCGAGTCGGCGCAACGCGCCGCCGGTGCGGCGTGGTTTTTGTCATCCCTGCGCGCGGCCGCGCGCAAGTTCCTCAGTCCAGCTTGTCCGCTGACACCTTGCCGGCGGCGAGCAGCCGCTTGAACGAATCATACGTATCGCGGATGCCCTCCTCGAGGGCGACGCGTCCGTAGTCTCCGACGTATTCCATCAGCGGATCGTCCGACCGGTCCATGGGCAGTGCGAAGGCCTCGCCCGTTACCGCGATGCTGGCATGCGGGACAACGCGCTTCAGGACGTCGACCCCTACTTCGACGTCGGCATGGACGCCGTTCATGTTGAACACCGGCGCGCCCGCGCGCTCGGCGGCGATCGCGCGAATGAATGCCCGCGCGCACTCGCCCGCGTGCAGCCAGGACACGCCGCCGCGAAACGGGATCGTGTACGGCTTCCCGGCAGCGGCAGCGAGAATCGCCACCGTGGTCTTCGAGGTCATTCCCTGGTCGCGCCCCAGTCCGTAAACGATGCCCGGGCGAATGCCGACGCTCGGCACCTGCCAGTCCTGCCAGTAGACGCGCGCAAGCTGTTCATCACAGTGCTTGAAGGCGCCGTAAAGCGTCGCCATCACGCCCGCCTCGACCGACCCGAGCGCACTGACCGAGCTCGCGTAGGTCAGCCGGCGGATGTCGTGCTTGCGCGCCGCCTCGAACACGTTGACCGTGCCCACGACGTTCACCCGGGCGCCCGCGACCGGATCCGCGCGGCAGAATGGCACCTGCAGCGCGGCCAGATGGATGATCGCGCGCGCCCGGCTTGCCTCGACGGCCAGCATGACCGCCTTCGTGTCGGCAATGTCGCCGGTGAGCCAGTGGACCTTCGCGAGTTCTTCATCCGACATCAGCAGCCCCGGCCGGCGCTTGTCGTCGGTGAGGTCGAGCACGGCGACCGGCACGCCAGCGCGCGCGAGGTGCGCGATGGTCCAGCTGCCCAGGCAGCCACCGGCACCGGTGACGAGCACCGGCCCGTCGAAGTCGGCGGGGTTGATCGGAAAGCGGTCGAGCATCGTGAAACTCCTGGCGCAGAAATGCGCCCATTGTGCCGCAACAGCGCGGCGAAAGTCAGCCCGCTGACCGCAGAATGAGCGAAGCGCCCACGGCCAGCAGCGTCAGGGCAACGACGCGCATGAACGTATCACGCGAGATCCGGTGGAAAACGCGCGAGGCGACTGCGATGCCAGGCGTTCGAGCGCACCGCGCTCTCAGGCGAGCGCGCGCTCGAGCACGCGGGCCGCGTGGATCGCTTCGCGCCGCGCACCGTCCCGGATCTGGTGACGGCAGCTCGTCCCATCCGCGATGATGAGCGTCTCGGCATCGGCCGCACGCACCCGCGGCAAGAGCGCGGCTTCGCCCATCTTCATCGAGATGTCGTAATACGCGGCTTCGTAGCCGAAGCTGCCCGCCATGCCGCAGCAGCCCGATTCGATGGTCTCGACTTCCAGTCCGGGGATCAGCCGTAACACTTTCTGCACCGCCGGAACCGCGTCGAACGCCTTCTGATGGCAGTGCCCGTGCAGCAGCGCGCGTGTCGCGCTGGCGCTTTTCAGCGGCAGCGTGAGATGCCCCGCGTCGCTTTCTCGCGCGAGGAACTCCTCGAACAGCAGGGCCTGCGCAGCGAGCACTTCCGTGTCTTCGCCGGGAAGGACCGCCTTGAACTCGTCGCGCAGCGTGAACAGGCACGAGGGCTCGAGACCCACGATCGGCACCCGGCGTTTCGCGAATGGCAGCAGTGCGTCGCACATGCGCCGCGCTTCGTGTCGTGC